>JBCCBE010000033.1:0-30270 GCA_039814425.1 Pseudomonadota bacterium | reverse complement strand
GTTGCGCTCTTGCGTCAAAACATCTGCCACCATACGCGGCATCAAACCGTCGTCGCTGAATTTGGCCTCTATCTGCGACACTAGGTATTTGGGGTAATCCTGCATCGGGTGCGCCGCAGTACCCACATGTTGCAGGAACTGGTGTAACCGTTGATCGACCAGCGACGCGCAAGCTTCGGCAAATAATCCGGCTTCGTTGCGATTGAGCCTACGACGTTCCGATACTTCAATAAGTTCGCCGCAAAGCAACTGCATTAAGCCAAAGTCACATGCGGTTTTCCAGTCAAACGGGTGCCCGTCTGGCTTCGCGCGATGAATGACGCGTCCAAACAAGCCTTCGCCTTCGTCATATGCGAATTGATATGCCCGCACATATGCGCCGCCCACAAACTCTATGAAGGCTTCGGCGCTATAGTCTTTCATGGTCATGGGCTTGTTCCTTCTTTTTTGTGATCGGCGGCCCCCTCCAAGGGGCCTTCCGATCCTTGGGGGTTATAGGGGGTGGGAGACACACCTATTGGAAGGGGATTGGAACCGGGGTTGGCAGGGGTATCGGAAGGGGATTGGAAGGCCGGAATTTGAGGATTGGAAGGGGATTGGAAAGGCCCGGCAGGCTCAATATGGCTACGACGCCGCGACGGTGGGCCGGTTTCTACACTGATGATACTTTGCGACGCGAACAGGCTTTGCATTGCGGCTTTGAACGCGGTCTTGGTTATGCCGCCATTGTCGGGATGTTCGGCAAAGACCTTCGGTGCATATTGCGCACCAGCCGACGCATTCACACGACGACCCTGCGCCTTTAGCTCTACCAAGAGTTTAAGGAAAATGCTTTCGGCCTTTACGTTCTGTGTCTCAAGTGTGGGCATGTCGATTGGCCAGAACATGCCATCACGCCAATGCAGATGGATTTGCTGACCGATACGCCCGTAATTGCTTTTCTTCGTCGTCAGAACGCGTGCATCGGGATTAGGCTCTTTGCCTTCATGGATGACGCGCGACAAATAAAGCCGTGAACGCACGCTGTTGTTCCACCCCGTCGTTCCGCTTGTACCCGTTCCGCTTTGTATGCCCGCGACGGAAGGATGCGATAGCAGAAGCACCGCACAGTTGTACCGGATGGCCAAGCCACGCAACATGCCGATAAACTGCCTGCCTTGTGCGCGGTCATTTTCGTTGCCCCCAAACAAGTCTGCGCGTGTGTCCAGAACAAGCAAAGCAGGCCGCTCAAGACCGATGCGGGCCTCCAAATCATCAAATAACGCTGTTCGTGTGAGAACACCTGAGCGGGGTTGCTGGACCGCTAAGAGCGCGTCGTGTCCGGCAAGAGATCGGAGCGTTAAACCGGACATTGCAGAAAGATCGCCCATAACTGCAAGGCGGCGGTGAAGTTCGTCAGTGCTATCTTCGGCTGACAGATAGATCGCGGGGCCTTGTCGCACGTTCTGGCCAAGCCACTGCTTGCCTGTGACGGTAGCGACAGCTAGTTGCTGCGCAATAAGGCTTTTGCCTGTGCCTCCGTCACCTCCCAAGTCGGAAACGTCACACCCCGGCACACCTAGTGTGTGCCAACTTCTAGGTTGGACAGGCTTGCCTGCAAGAGCCGTTGCGGAAAACCAACCCGCGTCATTCGCCAGCGACCGACGGGTTCCTATCTCACGCTCGATTTGGCCGCTTAGGTCGATTTGAACGCTGCTTTGCGCTGCAACGTTGCTGAACCACTCAGACCGCGCCCTGTCGCCATCCGCGCGGGCGATGCAATATTCCTTTGCCCACACGCGCTCTGCCTTTCTAGCGCGCGGCACCCGCCCCTTCGCGTCGGACTGTGTGACCATTGGGCTTCCCATAACAGCCCGCTTGATTTGGCCTTCGTCGCTTGAGAACTCGCAAAGACACTTAAGCACGAACGCGAAACGATCTGACCAATCGTATTGCCCGCTATCGTTGCCGTCGTTCTTCCATGGCTCGCCAGCGACCGCATATGCGTCGGGGTACTTCTGCTTTACAAGCCGGGTCAGTTCTTCGTCGCTGATTTCCTGTCCGCCAGTGTGGGCAAGCAATTCGTGCGATTGCACCACGTTCTTGCGCGGCACCCATTCAGGACAAGGTGCGGGCGGGGATGCGTTGGTTACTTCGTAGGTTCCGCCGTCAAATGTGGACGGCGCAAGCATAATGTAGCCCTTGTGCTTGATTTCGACGCCTTTGCAGAGGTGGGCGGGAAATTCTTCGTTAGGTTTCGCAGTAAACACGTAGTGCGAGCCGCCGCGCGCTGAACGTTGCGTAAAGGTGTTCGGTTCCGGCAATCCCGCGATATGCGCGTTGAATTCGCAATCAGGTTTGTAGGTATCTGCGTCAACGGCCACGCAACTCGACTTCACCAGATTGCCGCCAATGTTGGCGTCAGGCCACTTCGTCCACCACTCGGACACCTGCGCCGGATCGTTGGTAGCCACGTCCTTCCATCCCCCGGCCAAAAACTTGTCCTTCGTCCCGTTTGCGACGGGAAATACATGCCAACCTTGCTTGGCGTATTCGAGTGCGGCTTGTCCCTTAGGTAATAGTATTGCGGTCATGTTGCGCCTATTGTGGGCAGAACGTGTGCAAGCTCGTTTGCCTACGTCGCCGATATATTTTTATGTTATTATTACAATGTCTTGCTTGAGCGCAGCGGCGGATTCGAAATCCGCCACGTCACTTGAACGCGGCGCTTAGGCTTCTTCGGCAAGCTTGCGAATGTCTTCGGCACGCCACACGGTCACGCGGGCGGAAAGCTTCAAGGGGGCTGGAAAGCGCCCGGACTTCACGCCGTCCCACCAGCACGACTTGCCGACCGGGATGAACGGGGGAATGGGCGGTTCGGCCTTCGGGTCGCCAATGATCTGCTTGAGACGCACGAAGCCGGTTTCAGGGAATTGGTAGGCCATCTGGGGTTGCTCCTGTCCGTTGAAGGTTGGAGCCATCCTGAAATGTCCGGTAGCGCAACTCACGGTAAGTTCGCGTCTGAACTTAAGGTGCTGGCCTATATGCCGCTTTTCCAGTTGCGCAGGTAGTTTTCTATGGCGTCTTCGGTCAGGCGCGGGGTTTCGTCGGCAACCGTTCTTATCGCTACTGCCCGCGATGCGCCGCCTTCCATGAGGCGGAAGACACGATAGCAAATTTCTTCTTCAATACGTTGCTGTGCCCGCTTGCGACGCTTTGGTGGCGGGCTTTCGCCGCGAAGATAGTCGGCGATCATCTTCCGGGCACCTTCGGGCAACGGTTCACCCACTTCGATCATATCTGCGAACCGCCGCCAGTCGCCGCTTTCAGCTTCAAGATATGGCTCTATGGCCCGGTCCATAAACGTTTCGCCTTTTGCCGCTTTGCTTTTAGCCATAGGGAACCTCACGCAACGGTACGACGGTTTCGTTTCGGCAATATGCGGCCCAATCATCCATGAGCCGCTTGCGCTTCGCCATAAGATCGCCGCGCGCATAGGCTGCTTCGGCCTTGTCCTTCAAACCATGCGCCAAAGCTTGCTCCACAACCTCCCTTGGGTGCGAAGTCGTTTCCCCGCACCAGTCCCGAAAACTTGACCTAAAACCGTGTTGGGTGATGTTTTGCCCGCTGACGGCCTTCGCCGTGTTGGTCAAAGCGTTCTCGGATATACCTCCGTTGCGTGCGCCGCCGACGAAAACTAGCTCGCTTCCTTCGATACGGGGCAAAGTCTTCAACAGTTCAACTACGTCGTCGGCAAGCGGTATCCGATGTTCTTTCCCTTTTTTCATTCTGACAGAAGGAATTACCCACAGTCCTTCACTCAAATCTATCTCGGACCAAACGGCAAACCGGACTTCTGCGGCGCGGGTTGCTGTGAGTATGCTAAACTCAAGTGCGCGTGCTGGCGTGCCATCTACTTCGCGAAGCTTCGACATGAACGCGGCAACCTCCTGATACGGCAATGCGGCGTGGTGTTTTTCGTTAGCCTTCTTGAGTTTCAATGGGTTGGGAAGCATGTGTTCCAGATTGTCCGACCACCTCGCAGGATTGTCGCCGCTGCGGTAGCCCATGACGGTGGCCCACGACAAAACGGCTTCGATCCTACCGCGCGTTCTGGACGCGGTTTCGGTCTTCGTGCGCCAAATCGGTTCAAGAACACGCTTCACGTCTTCTTTGTCGATTAGATCAACACGCATCTTGCCAAGCCCTTTAACCCCCTGTGGGTCGATGACGTATGTTTGCAGCGTGCTATTCCATTGGGCCTTGTGTTTTTCGTTCTTGAATTCGTCGGTCTTGATTTCAAGGTAGTCTTTGACCGCTTCTACGAAGGTGGGCTTTGCTGCTTCGGCTTCCCACTCTTTGCGCAGCGCAATCGGGTCTTTCCGGTTCACGGTGACTTCGTGGTAAAACCGCTTTGCGTCCTTGCGTGCATCGGCCAAGGATATGTCGGGATAGCTGCCCAAGCCCATGCTCTTGGTCTTGCCGTTGAGCGTGAACCGAAATTCAAACGAACCCGACGCACAGGCGTTGCCGTGCTTGTCGCTGTAGGCCGCGACCTGAAAATACAAGTTGGCTTCACCGTCTGAAAGCCGCGTCCGGGCTATGCGAATGTCGTCCTTGCCCACACGCTTGGGGTTCGCCCGTGCGCGCGACTGCGGGATGTCTGCGGCCCATTCCTTCTTGGCCTTGGCTATGGCCCCCGTCAGCTTCTTGTCGCTCAGCTTTGGCATGTTTTCGTTTCCCATTCTCTGCACACACAAGAATGGTGGATAGCGACGGACTTTGCAAGACCTCCCCGGACAACGATCACGGCTAAATCACTGGCAAAGTTGATAATATTGGACAATTACGGACTTCATTGGATACGCCTGCGGCGGACTGTCTGTCCGCCATTTTGCATTCTTGGAAATATTCTGAATTGCATCAAACGGTTCACGTCAACCAATGCAACAGAACCACCAGGACCGCTGATCAAGGCGAATGATGCGGCATTGATCAGCGATACAAATCAGAGCGGATGTGCGGATACATTTTTAAGCCTGAGACTGTCATATAACAATAGGCCTTCTTCACTTTAGAAAGGCCTCGCTAACGTCCTTCCAAAAAGGAAAAATAAGCACAATGATCTGAAACATCATGAACAGGCCAATACCGATATAGACGGCTGACGGCGACGCCATTTCAACCGGCATCGGGTGAAAATACTGCGTTAGCAATCCCGTAGAATAGTCGAATGCACCGAGAGCATTATAGACCACCAAGGTGCCCCAAACGCGCAACCCACGTCGAGTCCAGAAAATGTATACCATTACCGGAACCAAGATACCCAAAATGGTGTCACTGAACCGCTAGATATCTATGCAGTCTGGCCTGATCGATCACGCCGCGAGAATTTGTCGATGAATTTCATACGATTTCTGGCAGGTGTCGAGAAGTAGCTTATGTTGTGGAGCAGCTTTCGCGCAATGAGTCTGGGCGCATGGCCTATGCCATTCGATCAGGAAATGTCTGGAACTGGGGCCCAGTTTGGCAGTTTTCCCAAATGCATTCTCTTGAGAAAAAGAGCCGGCATTTTGTCTATATCCAGTTAACCAAACCGGATAACTGCTTTTAAAGGGAATTGGATTGATCTCTATCGATGTCTATGTCCGTAATGATTATCGGCTCTTTTGACATAATTGATAGGAATCTCAGTGTTCTGGGACACGTTTGTATGTTTGTATAAGTTAACAAAAATACATGAATTCCGATCTTTCGGTGTTTACATAAGCAATGATACCCTTACAGTGTGGAAATATTGAATTAGTTATGCATAATTGCTATTCAGTTCATAGAAACAAATGGAGGGGGAACTATGAAACCACCACTAACGGAATTACCAATAAGGACCGCAGACAAGGGCTACTACAGTGGCTTTAGTGTCAACGTAACGGTTGTATCAAAATTAATTATAAGTGTGCTTGTTGTATGGTGCATTTTTTGGCCAGTACAGGCCGGTGCTACACTGGGAGCATGGAACAGTATTATTCTGAATAACTTCGCAGCTTGGTACATCTGGGTTGTTGCTCTTTTCGTAGTCGTATGTCTGGGTTTGGCTGCTTGGCCAACCGGTGGACGAATGTTGCTAGGGCAGCCCGGTGATAAACCCGAGTTCTCTAACTTTTCATGGTTTTCGATGATGTTCGGTGCAGGTATAGGCGTCGGCATGCTGACATGGGCAGTTGCTGAACCTGTTGCTCACTTTCAAAACAATCCGAGCGTGATCCAAGGCATCACAACAGCGGGTGCAGAAGATAATATTCGAACAGCTTATATCTGGTCGTTCCTGCACTGGGGTGTTGGTGCATGGGCATGTTACGCGATTATCGGAATGTCTCTAGCCTATTTCGCATACCGTCGCGGCTTGCCTCTGACAATTCGCTCAGCGCTAACTCCAATTTTTGGTAAAGCACTGTCAGGTACGGTTGGTCACATAATTGATATTGTGGCAGTGGTCGCAACCATTCTTGGTGTCGCACAGACATTAGGATTTGGTGTTGATCAATTTGTAGCTGGTCTTACGCGTATTGGGATAGGCGGCCTCGTGCATGCCGAAGGAGCTGTTAACGCCTCAGGCGATAGCATTGCAGGTACTGTGAACTTCCTTGGCATAATTGTAGCCCTGCTATTCATTATGGGAGCATCTACACTTTCAGCGCTCTCAGGTGTTGGCAAAGGCATTAAGTGGCTTTCAAACATCAATATGGTTTTGTCTATTTTCTTACTAGGCTTCCTAATCATCTTTGGAGCTACCTGGTTTGGTGCCACAGCCCTAGTTGTAGGACTTTGGGATTACTTCCTGGCATTGCCTTTCCTCAGCTTCAATGTCTATCGTTCAGATGGCGTTGAGGGATCAGAAGCATTCCTGCTGGCACAATGGCAGGGTTGGTGGCCAGTATTCTACTGGGCATGGTGGATTGCGTTCGCTCCGTTCGTTGGATTGTTCCTCGCACGGATCTCTAAAGGCCGCACCATCCGTGAGTTCATTTTGGGCGCTATGCTCGTTCCAGGTCTGATGTGTTGCGTATGGTTCTCATGGGCCGGTGGCACAGCAATCTGGCTTGAACTCTACGGCAATGCAAACGGAGTGATCTTTGACGCAGGCAACGGTGACAAGATCTTTGCGATGACAGAGTTCATGCTTGCACCAATTGCAGAATTTCTGGCATGGGGCATGGCAGTGATCATTGTGGTTCTGTTGATGACATTCCTTGTTACATCTGCAGACTCCGCAGTTTTGATTGTGAACACAATTAATGCCGCTGGTGACGAAGGCCCGAAGGCACGTCCACACATCCTGTTTTGGGGTGCTGCTCTAGCACTGGTTGTTGGTGGATTGTTGATGTCAGGCGGAACTGGTGCGATCCAGACAGCAATGGTGATCGGTGCATTACCATTCTCGTTCGTGATGGTGCTGATGTGCTTTGCATTGATTAAGGCAGTCTTCAACGACACCCGTCGTGAAGCTGCTGGGGTACCAACGACCCATGGCGGAGTTGCAGGCCAAGTGCCCGCCGAATAGTAAGACTTAGCCTAAACAAGATTAGTGCCCCGGAGATATTCTCCGGGGCATTTTTTTGACAAATGAATAAATCCGCTCTTGTCGGAACTTGCACTCAGATTGATTTGATCAAAAAAGATGGCCCATGATTTCTCGGGCATTCGCTCGGGTTACTGAACGTGCAGTTTTTGTAAACCCATGTCAGCTTCAGAGCTCTAATGCGACAATTGGCAAATATTCCCGCTCGGAAGTCCTTTTGTGCCATTCTATGGAAAGCCACTTTCAACTTTAGGGCCAATGGCAACTTTAGGGCCAATGGCAACGACCTGATGATTCAGGTATGGCTTTTCATCGTTACAAAGGAATGAAATACTGATGCTTGCCACTGTCGAACCTGCGTCAACGGTTCAGGTAGGAGCAGACATTCGTAAATCCCCTAGATACTGAGCCACGTCTCAAAGTTCTCGAGCCATGGAAAACGCGTTTGGTTTGCTTCGCGAATGGTAAAGTATACGCCACGTGAAAGCTCCGGAGCTCCAGAGACAGTGCGGAGCGTGCCTTTTTCCAACATCTTTGCAATGGACTGCATAGGCATATACGCGCTGCCGCCTTCGTAGAGGAGGTGATCAAGAGCCCAGGAAGATGACGCATAGGTTACCGCAGCCCTGGTTTCGAACCCGGTCTCGTTGGCATATTGACGGCGAAATTCCGGACCCAGGTCAACATGGATATAATCGAAATTATCTCCCCATTTCACATCGGCATTCGACGTGACCAGCACCAAACGCTCACGAGTCGCCTCAAGTGAGATGAGCCGGTATCCCGTAACCGGCTCCATGGTAAGCGCGGCGTCTGTCAAGCCATTGGCGAGCCAAGTCGCAATTTCATCCGGCGAGCCGGGCCAAGCTTCGTGAGCCAGCTCCATATGCTCAATGCGGATCTGATCAAACAATTTTTTTCCAACGCTTTCCCAAAGCCCGTATTCGCAGGCAAAGCTGAAAATGCCTGAATATCCTTTTGGTAGGCCCACCGCGTTCTGAGATTGCTCCCAACCACGTATGAGGGTTTCTGCATATGGCCGAAAGATAAATCCTGCACGCGTTAATTGAGCACCCTTGCGCGAACGCACCAACAGTTGTTGCCCAAGATTGGCCTCAAGCGCATCAAGGCGGGCTGTGACGGTAGATTGAGTTACATTTAGTCGTTCGGCGGCTTTGTTGAGATTACCGCTTTCTACAATTACCAAAAAAGTGCGAAGGGCTGTTAGATTCATGAAGCTAAGTTAATTTGATTTTTTCGAATTAACAAACCAATTAAATCTGTTTTCGGAAATTAAAGTGTTTCGCTAAACTGAAAATCTAAGATTGATACTAGCAATGAGCAGGCGATATGGACTTCAGCATTCAGCTTTCTGCTGACTATCCCGACAAATCCTATGGTGGCGACCGCGTATATGCTGACATGTTGGAACAGGCGATATTGGCTGACAGACTTGGCTATGACGCAGTGTCGGTGACTGAACATCATCTTATGAACGTTTTGATGATGCCCGCGCCACTCACCTTTGCGGTGAAAATTGCTGCACATACGCAACGCATCAAAATTATGACTTCTATCGTGGTGCTGCCGTTGCATGATATGCGTACCTATGCTGGTGAAGTCGTGGTGGCGGACATCTTTACCGATGGAAGATTGATGCTAGGGGTAGGGCGAGGTGCTTTCAAGGTCGAGATGGAGCGGCTCGGTGTTCCGATGGAGGAAACCCGCGAACGCTTTGATGAATCACTCGATGTACTGCAGGCGCTTTTGAACGAAGAAGAGGTTTCCTGGAAAGGTAAATACTACAATTTTGACCCCATCACGATCATGCCTAGGCCGGTGCGCCCTGGAGGACCATGCATGATGATGGCCGTGATGAACCCTGAGGGTATCTATCATTGCACAAAGCGCGGGTTCCACATCCAAACCACGCCTTTGGCCGGAAATCCACAATTGCTGCGCGATCAGGTAAGTGCATACACGCGCGCCAAAAACGAGATGGGTGAGGCAGGTTCGGATCTAACGCTTTCACTCTCACGCGTCAGCTTCGTTACACACAACGAGACAGACCGCCAAGCCAAATTGAGCGCGGCGGAGTACTATTACAGCAAATTCGACAACGTCTACACCGGTCCGGGATTGATCGATAAAGGCATGGCCCGCCCGTTGCCACGCAAACAAACACGCGAAGAGTTAGACGCCAACCTGCTGATCTGCTCACCGCAGGCCATGATTGATCAGCTGGGGCCTTATGCCGAATTGGGGATTGACCGGGTTATTCTTTCAATGAATTTTGGTGTTTCGCAGTCAGAAACGCTGGAGTGTATTCAGTGCTTCGCAGAGGAAGTCATGCCGCATTTCGCCTCCCACGCAACGTCGGTAGCTGCAGAGTGACAGTTCATAAACCTATTTTCAGCAAGGCCCAGTACATTTTTACTTCTTCCGACATAGGCGACTTTCCAGCTACCGCATGCTGTATTGCCAATTAGGTAACGCCCGCAATACCTAAAAGGATTCCTGCTGCCAATGATCCGGGCTGAAATGGGTCGAGGTCGCACAAAAGAACCAAAGAGTGCAAAGGCGAGACAAATAGACTGGGGTTTTGTGAGCACCAGATGTAAGGAAACCTAGATGAAGACACCTGTTAATTGCACATACTCAGTGGCGGGCGAAGGGCCCGCTTTAATCTTGGTTCATGGGATCGGCGCGGCCCGGGATACTTGGCGCTTTATGATGCCAGTTTTGACGCAGTATTTTACCGTCGTAAGCTATGATTTGCGTGGGCATGGAACCTCTCCATGTCCGGGCGTCCCTTTCGGCTTGGATGAATTAGTTGCTGACCTTGAACACTTGCGCGAGCAGCTTGGCTTGGAACAGTCCCACATCGCAGGGCATTCGCTAGGTGGTATGATCGGGCCAGCATATGCACGGAAATATCCTGAACGTGTCTTGTCTCTGGGAATTTTATCGACGGCGGCATTCCGTACAGAAGATGACAGCAAAAAAGTCTTCTCTGTCGTGCACGCAATGGAAGAACGAGGGGTACCAAACGTTCTTGAGACCCTGATTGACCGCTGGTACACCGACGATTTCATTGCCCAGCATCGCGATATCGTGGATCGTAGGCTCAAACAGGTCGTCAGCACAGACCCAGAGGTCTTCATGAATGTCTTTCGGATTTACGCTGGGACAGAAATGGCTCCCTGGCTGCACGAAGTTACCGCGCCATCGTTGGTGCTTACCGGTGAAAAGGATGGCGGCTGCAGTCCACATCTCAACCAGAAAATCCATGGGGCGCTGCCAAACTCGGAATTGGTGATCTTGCCCAACTACAAACATTCCATCCTATTGGAGGCCGGGCTAGAAGTGGCGGAGCAGTTAATTTCATTCATAAATTCAATTCAGAGGCAGCGATTATAGTCTCTTTCGATCATGATATTAAGATCAATGTGTGGACACCAATGTATCGAACGTAAAATTCTGTAATTGCATGATCAGCTGGTTTGGTCTCAAAGCTCAGATTAGTAGGAAAAATCGTTTCTACCGAGGACGGCCACTAAGCGGATAGAGGCGCCCGTGAAGCGGGTTACCCAAAATATAGTTTGAGACTTGGTTTAGGTTTTTTCTTTGCCTGAACGCCTTAGTCAGCCAGACCCAGTTGTCTGACGATTGTCGCGCTGTCGTAATAGTCACGCCCCTCAACTACCATGCCATCCTTGACGCGCATCACAGAACAGTAGCGAACTTCCGCTTGCTTTCCTGTCGGTGGAAAGTCACCAAGGCTTGAGCGTAGTGTGCCGGCATGTATGCCTGTATTCCTAAATTCCACCGTAGCCCATTCTCCGCATTGACTTACGATCACGTTCTCAACTTTGCAAAGCCCATTTGGAAAAGCCTCGCGCCAGCGAAAGTAATCAGCCTTGTAGGCTTCTTTACCCGGAAGCTTTTCACTGCGTGCGATGTCTTCAAAGTCACAATCTTCTGCGATTATATCTGCGCCTCGGTCTGGGTCCCGCATGTCCCAAGATTCGTGAAACTGCCGGACAATTTTTTCTGTGGGGTGCATTGGTCGAAATCCCGGTAAAAATTCAATCTATAGTCAATCAAACGTGTTGTAGCAACAAAGTCAAACCAGGTTTTGGTTTATGAACCCTGGTTCGGATTTTCTGCTATTTGACAAAAGCAAATGGACACTTCCAAGATCTCAGGATAGATACTGGTCCTGTTAGGCGAAAATTTTGAAAGCACGCAGATGTCTGCAAACGTAAATGGCGATCACGGCTCACCCTCCTGGTTTGTAGCACCCGGCGATTTCGACTTCTTCGCCTGGCTCTCCTTGTTTTTCATCTGCTTTGGAATTTACGGCGTCGTAACACTATATGCGGCCTTTGACAGATGGGCTGAACACAAATCAAAAGGCACTCCGCTTGCAAAAACAATCCCGACAATGCTCACTATTGCATTGCTCTATGAGATTTTCCCTTTGGGTCATTTCAATATTCTGCTGCCAATTAGCGCTATCCTTATTGCCTTGATGGCTGACTGGTCCAGGTTCAATTTGCATATCGGCGGTAACGCCGAGCATATGTCGGAAGCCGTTCCAGATATGCAAGACGCGGTCATCGAAGGCGATCAAACCACTGACCAGACCCTACCGGAGGCAGCAAAAAATGTTTGAGCTGCTTTTTACCTCATTTCCGGTAGTTATCCGGTACTATCAATTGCGCAGACGCGGTGAGGCAATGACTGTCTGGAACATGCGGACCGCTATTTTCATCTGGGCGTTTCTGGCATTTTCTTTGTTTCTGGTTATTTTCTATTTCCATCCAAAATCCTACACCGGGTTACTGGCCTTCCGCACCGTTTCTGTTGTTGCTCAAACCAGCGGACCAGTTACGGAGATATCCGTTAACAATGGTCAGCGTGTGCAAAGTGGCGACTTGTTATTCCGTATCGAAGACAGCACTCAAAAAGCCGCACTCAATCAGGCGGAAGCAGAGTTTGACAAACTCACCGCTGCTGAAAACCAGGCTCAGGATAGTTTGAAAATTGCGCAAGCGAACGTGAACAAGGCTACTGCATCTCTTAAACTGCTGAGGGTAGATTTGAAAAATGCTGAGGAACTCTTGGCAAAGAAAGTTGGCACGCAAGATGCCGTCAGAGAATTGGAAACTTCGGTGACTGCTGCCGAAGCTGACCTGGCTGCAGCAAACTCTCAAGTTGATTTAACCCAACTAGAAATTTCGCAAGCAATACCGGCGCAGCGAAAGGTAGCACAAGCAGCTGTCACCAGTGCAAAAGTAGCTTTGGCGCAGACTGAGGTGCGTTCTTTTACCAATGGTGTTGTCACGCAATTGGCCATGAGTGTGGGGAGCCCTGCTTCCAAACTTATCCTTAGCCCAGCGATGGTAATCATTCCGGAACGCCCAGAGGAAGCTCCTCTCAGAATTACTGCAGGATTTTCGCAAGTCGCCCGTGCAACGATTTATGAAGGAATGCCTGCGGAGATTGCATGCGATTCAAACGTCAATTTGTCATTTACGAATTCAGTTATTCCGGCGCACGTTTCAGTCATTCAGCCTGCTATTGCGACCGGACAGGTCGTCCCGGGGGGACGTTTGTTAGAACCCGGTAACGCGATAAGACGCGGCTCCATTCTTGTATATTTTGAGCCGGTTTACCCAGACCATAAGAAAGCTATGCTGGATGGATCAGGATGTATTGTCCAAACTTATACTGATAATCTCTCCGGACTTACCGGCCACGTAATTGCAGCAACCGGTGTGGTCAAGGCTGTCGGCTTAAGATTGAAAGTTTGGGGCGCATTAATCGCCGGTGTTGGTCTGGCCGGTGGTGGTCACTAAGGGGCTGATACCATTAAGGCGGGAAGATATCCTATGGGCTTGGTAATCAGATTACTAATCTCTTGTTTTTGATGCATAGAGACGGAAAGAAGCCGTCATTGTCGCACGAAGGCGGAACGAATAAGCCCAAGTCCGGCAATCGCAAATAGTCCTGCAACTGCCCCCTCAATCCACCGTCGGGTGCTGCGATAAATCGCCATTGCGCCTGAAGTGGAAAACAGGAACGCATAAGACACATAGATAAAGAGCCCCACAACCATACAAAGTCCAGTAGCGACGACAACGTGGTGAACCTGGCTAGTGTTACCAAGTCCAAGCGTCAAAACTGCCATCCAGGCAAAGACGGCTTTTGGATTTGAGAGATTAAGCAGCAAGCCGCGCCTGAAGTAGCCGCGTTCTGCAACAAATGCAATTTTGGTTGCTGCGGAACTAGCGGCTGATCGTGCTGAATTATAGGCAAGCCAAAGTAGGTACATCCCTCCGAGAAGTTTCAGAATTGAGAGTGCATAGTTTGATGCCTGAAGTAACGCGCCCAGTCCGGTAGCGGCTACCAATCCCCAAAATGCCAGCCCTATCGAAAGCCCCAACCCGAAAAGCAGACCTGTCTTGCGGCCGGCATTCATTGAAACGGTTGCAACCGCTATCGTGGCAGGCCCTGGAGAAGCAGTGGCAATAAAAAAGGCAACTGCAATTGTCATTAAACTGGCTATATCAAACATAATGGATGCCTCTGATGCTCCCAAATCTCGCACTTATTCTCATTGCTGAATAGGGCTGTGAGACACAGTTGGCAAATTTTCAAAATTTGGCTTTTCAACCGGACCTCTCAAAAACGGGAAAAGTGAGGGTTGGCTTCTTTTTACGTTGCACTGTTGTTACTTTGCCAGCTCAATGAAAGTTCCTGCCCTTGGGCAATACAGTTCTTACCTGTCGTTGCGCGGCTAATTTCATGTAATCGGTTTTGAGTTCCGGGGCGTCACGTAGCAATCTTTGAAGACGAGAGGCAGGCTTTATCTTCTGGCGTATATCCTCAACCGGCCGCTTGACTTCATCTGCGTTTGCAAGGCTTTCAATTTTCCCATCACTATCATGCAGCACTGCCAGCATCGGGGTTAAATCTTCGACATGGTGAGCAACGACATGGATTACATTATCCACGTTCTGCAATTTTCCCCTAATGGCTACACACCTGCTTCCCAGAACAAGATTACGATATTTCTCGAACGTCTTTGGCCAGACAATGATATTCGCAACACCGGTTTCATCCTCGATGGTTTCAAAAATCACGCCTTTTGCGGAACCAGGCCGTTGACGCACCAAAACCAGGCCCGCAACCGTGACGATCCGGTTACTTGGCAAGTCACGTAAAGTGGCGTTTTGAACGAACCTACGCTGGTTCAGCCTCTCCCGCAGAAAACTGATCGGATGGGCCTTTAAGGAAAATGCCAGTGCCTGATAATCAATCATCACATGCTCCCCAAGCGGCATGGACGGCAGGTGAACATCCGGCTCCTGTTGCAGGCTGGCATGATCTGCGGCGGCAAATAAAGGCAACCGCTCCGCACTTGATAAGGGATCCAGCGCTTTCACCGCCCATAGTGCCGCCCGACGATCAAGGCCGATGGAACGAAAACAATCTGCCTGGGCAAGTTTCTCAATTGCACGACGCGTCAGGCTGGACCGCATCCACAAATCACGCACACTGTCATAGCCCCTGTCCCGATTGGCAGTAAGCATGTGTGCGTCCGCTTCACCAAACCCCTTGACCTGTTGCAGGCCAAGTCTAATGGCATGTATATTTTTCATAATTCCAGTCATTTCCTGGTGTTGTGGATTTATCGGCTGTGGCTTTGCATCAGGCTCCAAAGTACTTGCCCACTGAGAATGATTAATATCGACTGGCCGCACATCCACGCCATGCTCTCTTGCATCGCGGATAAGCTGTGCTGGTGCGTAAAAACCCATTGGCTGAGAATTTAAAATAGCTGCGCAAAAGACATCCGGATAATGACATTTAAGCCAGCATGAAACATAGACCAGCAGGGCAAAACTGGCAGCATGGCTTTCGGGAAAGCCATATTCGCCAAAGCCTTCGATCTGCTTAAAACAATGATCAGCAAACTCACGTTCATAGCCATTGGCAATCATGCCTTCGACCATCTTGTTATGAAACGATCCAATCGTACCCACGCGGCGAAAAGTTGCCATGGCGCGCCTTAGTTTATCCGCTTCCCCAGGCGGAAACTTTGCCGCAACAATGGCAATGTTCATGGCCTGCTCCTGAAACAGCGGCACGCCGAGCGTTTTTCCCAAAACTGTTTCAAGCTCCTTGCTTGGATATTTGACCGGTTCTTTACCCTGACGGCGCTTAAGATATGGATGCACCATATTACCTTGAATGGGACCTGGGCGCACAATCGCTACCTCAATCACCAGATCATAATAATTGCGCGGGCGAAGGCGCGGCAGCATGGACATCTGTGCCCGGCTTTCAATCTGGAAAACCCCAACCGTATCTGCCCGGCAGATCATGTCATAGGTAGGACCATCCCCATCAGTTAATGAGGAAAGTGTTTCCTTGCGATCATAATGGATTTGCAGCAAATCAAACGCCTTACGGATGCAGGTGAGCATGCCAAGGGCAAGCACATCAATTTTGAGCATGCCGAGGCTTTCCAGATCATCCTTATCCCATTCCACAATAGTGCGATCTTCCATTGCAGCATTTTCAATCGGGATGAGGGAAGAAAGCCGGTCTCTTGTAATAACAAACCCTCCCACATGCTGAGATAAGTGCCTTGGGAACCCGATGATCTGTTGAGCAATGTCCAGCATTTGTGCGAGATGTTTATCGCTCGGATCAAGTCCGGCGCGTTTAGCGTCTTCTTTGTCTACTTCCCGTGACCAGCTTCCCCACTTGGTGCCGGAGATTGCGGTAATCGCATCATCAGAATGACCAAAGGTTTTTCCAACTTCACGAATAGCGGAACGGGCTCGATAGGTTACAACTGTTGCAGCAAGTCCTGCTTTTTCCCTGCCGTATTTTTCATAAATATACTGAATAACCTCTTCGCGTCGCTCATGCTCGAAATCTACATCAATATCGGGCGGTTCATTACGTTCCTCTGAAATGAACCTCTCAAACAAAAGATCGACCTTGCCCGGATCAACTTCCGTAATACCAAGGCAAAAGCATACAGCGGAATTGGCAGCTGACCCGCGGCCCTGGCACAAAATCTTCTGACTGCGCGCAAAGCGAACTATGTCATAAACAGTCAAAAAATAGGGGGCGTAATTTAGCTTTTTTATAAGTGCAGTTTCATGGGCAATGGCATCCAGAACCTTTTGCGGTGCACCCTCGGGATAACGCTGCTTAACACCGATTTGTGTAAGGCGCTCCAATGCTTCTTGCGAAGGAACTGGATCATCACCCAGTTCAGAAAAACCTGGATCATCAGGATATTGATATTTCAGTTCATCGAGCGAAAAATTGAGCCTATCAAAAAGTTCAACTGTATTTGAAATTGCCTTCTCATATCCCTTGAACAGATGCAGCATTGCGCTTGGAGATCGCAAATGTCGTTCTGCATTGGCTCTGAGTTCTGTTCCGATAGTGGCGAGGGTTTTACCCTCCCGAATACAGGTAATCACATCCTGCAGGGGGCGGCGCTCGGCTTTGTGATACAAAATATTGCCCAGTGCCAGAAGAGGCAGATTTACCCGGTCGGCAAGCCTTGCAATAGAGATCATACGCCGCTGATCTGTAGCGCCATAGGTACGTAAGAGGCCAAGATAAACACAATCGCCGAACCGGCCCTTGAGGCGTTCCAGCAGGGTTTCCAATGGCCTGATTTTCAGTCTGCCAGGATGCAGTGCCATTAACAGACCTTCGCCATGTAAAAGAAGGTCCTCAAGTTTAAGATGGCATTCGCCTTTCGGTGCGCGGCGTTTGCCAAGGCTCAAGAGTTCACACAGATTACCCCAGGCTATTCTGCTCTGCGGCCAGACAAGAATATCAGATGTACCATCCATGAAAACCAGACGACATCCTGGCGCAAAAGGCAGATGCGCTTCCTTTGCTGCCATATGGCCACGCACCAGTCCGGCAACAGAATTACGATCGGCGATGGCTAGACCTGCAAGCCCCAGGGTTTTTGCCTGAACGACCAGTTCTTCGGCATGGGATGCGCCGTGCAGAAACGAAAAATTACTGACGCAGGAAAGTTCAATATATTGCCTTTCACCCATCCGTTAAATCTCCATACACTGAAGATCTTCTGCACGGATCTTTCGCGCGTATTTCCGAACGGAAAACCGATAGACACTTTGCCTGGAAATACTGCCGTCATGCAAACATCCCATGGACATACCATTTTGGAGTATCGGTTTCACGCTCGTAAAGCCCGTGACGAAACAACCAGAGGCGGTAACCATTGGTAGTCTCAATACGGAAATAATCGCGGGTATGAGCAGCACGCCCGTCTTTCCACCATTCACATGCAATGCGTTCCGGGCCTTCAGATCGGGTAACTTCATAGGATACCCGGCGCCATCGAAACCGGATTGGTGGGCCTTCGGGTACTTCTGCCATCACCTCGGCAAGTTCAGGCCGGTCAAACAGCAGGACCGGCCGGGTCGCAATGCCTGTATCATAAACCGGCAGCGCTTGCTGGCGATGATGTAGCGCAGGTGCAAGTGCAAACCGGCGCTCAGGGATGTGCGTATCGGCTGCCTGATAGTGCAGCACCCGATTTTGCCCAAGCCGCACAGACAGCCGGTCGATAAGATGCGTCACCACTTCTTCCGATTGATCGCTGGACACCAGATCTTCCTGATACGCATCCAGCTTATCACTGCGCAGTACGCAAAGCTGGATAATGTCAAATCCAAATCCTGCATCCCATTCATCATGCAGACTGGCCAGCCGCTCATCAAACAGGGCGGCAATCTTGTGCGCATTTCGCAGGGGCTGTGATGCTTCCACTTCAAGCTGCACAACCTCGCCGTCTGCCCGAAATAATTGTAATCGACATCGTCGCATACCACGCCCGCGCTGTTCGAGATTTACTTTCAGCTTAATAGTCAGTGTCTTAATCGTGGTCTTGATATCGTCTTCATAGACAATTGGATCAGGAAACCGCTTTTCATAAACAAGTTCTGCAACTGGCTGTAGCGGTGAGAGAACCTCATCTTCGCTACCCAATGCCTGATCAAGCCTTTGCAAAACAGTTTCACCAAACCGCGCAACAATCGGTGCGCGTGGGAGATCGACCAGGCAACCGATGGTTTTAAACCCGACCTGCGCCAGCGCACCTATTGTATCCAAGGGCAATCGTAGCGCCCTAAGCGACAATGGCTCCAACGCTATTTTGTGCGCGTTTGGCAATGTGATTGCCGCATCACCATAGCGCGCAATGGCCCAGGCAGCACCAGCGGTATCTGCAATAGCAGATTTTACACCAAAGCCCTGCGCCTCAAGACGTCGATTAATGTCTTCAAGCATCGACTGCTCGCCATCAAAAAGATGGGCGCATCCGGTAATATCCAGAAACAGACCATCCTGCCCGCTCAAAGATACAAGCGGCGTATAGCGCTCGCACCAGCGTGCGACTTTTACCAGTAGGGCCCTGTCTGCATCCAGGTTATGTGGCACACATTCAATATCCGGATAAATCGCTCTGGCGTCACTTAAAGTCTGCCCGACACGGATACCGGCAAGCCTTGAATCAGCTGCCATTGCAATAATCCGCATAGCATTCTTAATGGTATCAATAACCACCATAGGTGGGGTATCAGGATGCTTGTCTTTGCTTCCACTTAACCGCCAGGACTTGCCCCAGCGCTGGCGGGCTATCCGATCTGTTGACAGATGGGTGAAGTGACAACTCAGAATGCGTTGGTGATGCGCGTGAGGCGGCATGTTCAAATGACCTTGTGTTAGTATTCCAGTAAATCGTCCAGTTTCCTGTCTGGCCGTTGCGGTGCTTTTCCAGAGTGAGGCGCTGCCGCATAGCACCCAATCCCCTGTGATAGGCTGTATCCGGCAGAGAGGTCGCAGGCGCAATATGCCAGCGCGTGGCAGCACTGGAGGCTTCTTCTTCTCCTGCCTGTCTTAAGACGAATAAGGGGGTCTTGCTGGTCTGCGCGCGTAGCATAAGCTTTCGACTTATGGACAAATCAAACCCAACCGGGTTTCCTCTGATATGTAAAACTACCGCCGCCAGCCCGCTGGTTTTGGCAGCTTCACCTGCCGCCCACAGAAAGTCATTTAGATGTAATGGCCGAATCTGGATAAGGCGCGATGCATCAAATTTGAAATGCACTAACCCGTCAGGAAATAGTTTGCCGCAATCAGGTGCCGTTGCAGGATCAGTTATCCAGACAATGCGCTTGTTTTCCTCCAAGCCAGACAATAGCCCAAGCAAAAATCCACTGGCACAACCAAGATCGCGAGACAGGGAACAACGGACCTCATGCATATCACCGCAAACAATGCCGCCACCTAACAGATTGTCGATTTCCTCAATACCCAGGCTTAATCGACGCCTGCTGTTTTCAACAGCCAGACGCGTCTGTGTGCCATCGATTTTGGCAACCGCCTGACGCAAAGTCGCAGCAATGTTTGCACGATGAACCATTGGGTACCGTATTCATATTATTATGTTCATGTTTTGTTCTTTTTACTATTGATATAACCAGAGAGTCAAATCAAGAGGTAAAGTGCGGGGGTTTTTATTCTGAAAAACATCCCGGGACCGCACCATGCACAGATTGAACTGTGGCTTACTTATTGTAGTAGATTTCTGATTAGGCATAACCGAAGCAAGTCTACGGGATAGCCTGCTTTACCCGAAATCGGTTTGTGGCAATGTGAAAACAGACCGTCTATAATTATGCGCATAGCAACAACCGGCTATCGGAGAACACAATGACAAATCCTGTCGCTGAACTTCAGAAAAATGTTTCGGTTCCATTTGAAAACGCGCGCGCCATGCCACCTTCAGTTTATACCTCTGAAGCGTTTCTTGATCGCGAACTACAGGATGTTTTTTCCAAGGAATGGTATTGTGTCGGGCGGGCTTCTTCTCTTGCAGCGCCAGGGGATTATCTAACGCTTGATCTTGCAAACCAGCCAATCGTTGTACTGCGGGACAGGGAAGGTGCTCTCAAGGCCATGTCCAATGTCTGCCTGCATCGCATGTCTACGCTTCTTGAAGGACGCGGAAACACCAAAACCATCGTCTGCCCCTATCATGCCTGGACGTATAATCTTGACGGCTCCCTGCGTGGCGCACCGGCAATGACACTGAATGACGGGTTCTGCAAAGACCAATATAAATTGCCACAAGTCCGCTGCGAAGAATGGCTGGGCTGGGTATTTGTGACTTTAAATACAGATGCAAAGCCGGTCGCAGAAACCCTTTCAGGTGTTGCGGCGGAGGTTGGTGATTATGATATGACGTCTTACACCGAAACATTTTTCGAGACCCATTTGTGGGACACCAACTGGAAGGTGCTCGCGGAAAACTTTATGGAAAGCTATCACCTGCCGGTTTGTCATGCGGGAACCATTGGCGGGCTTTCAAAACTGGATGAAATGGTATGCCCGCCAGGCGAGGCTGCATTTAATTATCATACGATCCTGAAGGATGATTCTCTCAAGATTGCAATGGCACATCCCAACAATACACGGTTGGAAGGCGATCGGCGGCGCATGACCTATTTGCTGGCGATTTATCCAAGCCTGTTGATCACGCTTACGCCTGGCTATTTCTGGTATCTTGCATTGCATCCCCATGGGGTCGGGCAGGTACGGATTGGTTTTGGCGGCGGCATGTCAGAAGACTATGTCAATGATCCAGATGCAAATGCACATTTTACTCAACTCAAGACATTACTTGATGAGGTGAATGTGGAGGATAAGGGCTGCACCGAAAAAGTCTATCGCGGGCTTTCTTCACAAGCAGCAAATCCGGGGCACCTGTCACATCTTGAGCGGCCGAATTATGATTTTGCCTGCTACTTAAACGAACGCATGCAGGCGGCAGAATAACCTCGCACCAAAAAAGGATAATTGCTTTGGCCCATCAACGGATCCGTAAATTCAACACCAAAGAAACTTATCCTGAACAAAATCTTGATAATGATCTTTGCCAGGCTGTGGTTACCGAAGGTGGAAAGACTGTCTGGTTGCGGGGTCAGTGTCCGCAAAATCTTGATGACGCCAAAAACATCGACAGTCACGACCCGGTGGAGCAGACCCACAAGGTAATGCAGAACATCAAACAACTGATTGAGGAAGCCGGTGGCGAGATGGAACACCTCGTAAAAGTGGTGGTTTACATTACGGATGTGCGCCATCGCGAGGACGTTTACCGCACAATGGGTGAATATATAAAAGGCGTCTATCCGGTTTCTACCGGTCTGGTGGTCCAGGCGCTTGCCCGTCCCGAATGGTTGGTCGAGATTGATGGTACCGCGGTGATCCCGAAATGACCTTCTCACTGGTAGCCCGGTGTGCGCAGACCGGCATGTTCGGTATTGCTATTTCTTCCTCATCACCTGCAGTAGCAGCTCGCTGTGTTTATACCCGTGCCGGGGTGGGTGCGGTTGCAAGTCAGAACATCACCGACCCACGCCTTGGCCCTGTCATCCTGGACAAGTTGCAGTCCGGCATGACTGCCGGTGAAGCAATCACGCAGGTTCGGGAACAAGGCGAGTTTATGGACTATCGCCAGGTTCTTGCGATAAATAAAAGTGGCGATACCGCAATCCACTCAGGACCAAATGCGCTTGGTATCTGGACCGATGCAAGCGGCAAGGATGTGATCGCTGGTGGTAATCTTCTGGAAAATGACACCATACCACAGGCATTAGTTGATGGTTTTGAAACAGCATCAGGCCACATCGGCGACAGATTGATTGCGGCAATGTTTGCCGGCCTTGCGGCTGGCGGCGAAGCCGGGCCTATTCATTCAGCAGGTATGCAGATTTGTGATACGGTTTCCTGGCCGGTGGCAGATTTACGCTGTGACTGGACGCAAGAATGTCCGATTACCGCAATCGCAACCGCATGGGAAATCTATAAACCGCAACTAGGCGCTTATATTCAACGGGCAATTGATCCGAGTGAAGCGCCTTCCTATGGAGTACCGGGCGATGAATAAACCTTTTACCCTGGCAGAAACCGTGACCCCGATTGTTGGCGAAATGCGAGAGGCGCTGCAACAAATCGCAGCCAATCCAGCCGATGCTCCACAAGGTCTAAGCGGTATTTATTATACTGATCCAGCCTATTTCGAATATGAGAAAGCCACTGTTTTAAAGCGGGGCTGGCATTGCGTTGGGCGTGCCGATGAGGTTCCCAACCAAGGCGATTATTTTACGATTAATCTGCTTGGCGAACCGGTAATTATTGTTCGCTCTCAATCTGGCATCAGGGCGCTTTCCAATGTCTGTAAACACCGCGGCATGCGGCTTGCCGAGGGGACCGGCAATGTAAAGCGCTTTGTTTGCTCCTATCATGCTTGGATGTATGAAACCGACGGTAATCTTTTGCGTGCACCGCGCATGAAAAACGAAGGATTTGATCCGAAGAACTGCAGATTGGGTGAATTTTACAGCGTGGAACGGTTTGGCTTTGTCTATGTTAGCCTAAGCGAAAGCCCAAACGATATCGATACAGAGCTGACAGGTCTTGGCGAACTCATCGGCAACTATGAACCAGAAAAATATTGTATTGCCCATTGTGCCAGCGAGGTATGGCACACAAACTGGAAATGCCTGGTTGAAAACTTCATGGAAGGGTATCACCTTTCCGTCGTTCATCCTCAAACGCTGCACGGTTATACACCCACCGGACTGAGCCGGAAGGGACCATCAGGCAGCGGCTTTACAAGCTATTTAGCAAACTACCCCGAAGACATACCGTCACGCGGAAAAGGATCAACTACACTGACGCCGGAAGAGCGTCATCGTTCTTCGCTTTATTCAGTCTTCCCCTGTCAGGTTGCTAGCATTGCCGCAACCTTGCTGGTTTCACTTTCAATCCTGCCGCTAACCGCTGAATCAATCGAGGTGCGCTGGACCTTGTCTGTCTATGATAACGAGCTGGATGCCGAAACAATTGCCCAGCGCGTTGCGCTTTGGGAAGAAGTAAATCGCGAAGACCGGGAAAAACTGGAGGCTATGCAAACGTCGCTTCGTTCAATCCATGCAACCGGTGGCCCGCTTGCGGAGGCCGATTATGAGGGAACAATTCACGACTTCCTTTTGTGGCTTGCAAAACAGGATGCTTGATTTGAATTTAAGTTCGGGTCATGAATTCTCATGGCCTTGCGTTTTACTTTCAGACAGTTGGAATATCTAGTCGCAGTAGGCGAGTGCGGAACGATTGCGCTGGCATCTGAAAAGGTCAATGTATCTTCGCCCTCAATTTCAGCAGCGATCGGACAGCTGGAGGCAGAATTCGGAACCCAGATATTTGTCCGCCACCATGCTCAGGGCCTTTCGTTAACACCTGGCGGACGACAGATATTTAATGAAGCAAAAAAGATCCTCGATGACGCAGCAGCGCTTAACGATCTTGCTGGCGATATTACCAACAAGCCACGTGGTCCAATTTCGATCGGTGTTCTTGCAACCATTGCTCCGTTAATCAGCGCAGCTCTGCGGCGGTCATTTGAGCAAAAGTATCCTGACGCTACCGTAACACTGTTTGAAGCACATCAGGCCGATCTCTTCAATATGCTCGGACGCGCAGAAATTGATGTAGCCATCACCTATGAAATGGAAATCCCAAAAGATGTTGTCTTTGAAAACCTGATCACACTTCCCGCCTATGTCATGCTTTCCACTAAACATCCGCTTGCGAAGCAGAAAAAAATCTCACTTAATACCTTACAGGACGAGCCCATGATCCTGCTCGATCTACCGATCAGCCGGGAATATTTCCTATCGATTTTTCAGACCTGCCAGATTAGGCCCAATATTATTCAGCGATCCTCAGACCTTTCGGTCGTGCGAAGTCTGGTTGCAAATCAGCTCGGATACTCGCTGGTGAATATGCAAACCAAATCAAAGCTCGCCCCGGACGGAGAAGAACTTACGTTCCTGCGCCTTGATGGCGATATCCGCCCGCTGGTTTTGGGGTTGGTAACAAAGCAGGTTGAATATCGCTCCCGAATTGTCGATGCGTTCTACGAACACGTTCAGGCTCAAGTGGCAGAACATGGTTTGCCTGGTGTTGTACTTGCAAAATAACCCTCCGATCAAAGACCGACTTCCAACCGATCAACAAGTGCAGCTAGCATCGCATCGCATTTGGCAAGTTGATTGGATGCAATAAACTCATCTGGTTTGTGACCCTGCGCCATCGAACCTGGCCCACAGATAACAGTCGGAATTCCAAGTTTGCTCGAGAACAGGCCTCCTTCAGTTCCAAACGCAACTTTTATCGTAGCATTGGAACCGGACAGGGATTTGACGAAATTTACAATGTCTGCATCTTTCGCTGTGCTTAAAGGCGGGTAGGTATTGAATACAGAGATTTCGATATCTGCTTCTGGAAACTGGGGGCGTAGGGATTTCAATAATTTTTCTGAATAATCCTGAATTCTTTGTAGCAAAATCTGCGGATCATCCTCGATCAGATTTCTGATTTCAAACTTGAAGCCTGCATGATTTGGAACAATATTGAGAGCAACACCACCTTCAATATTGCCAACATGAAGCGTAGTGTAAGGAACATCATAATCCTCATCGCGGATTTCAGAAATGGCAACTTCTTCTTGAAGCTTGCGAATGAAGCTGATCAAATCACAGGCCATGTATATCGCGTTAAGCGCGTCGGGTGCCAAAGCCGAATGGCCCTCTCTTCCTGTACAGGTAACTTTGCATCCAGTCTTACCCTTATGGCCGGTCGCAACTGTCATCAGGGTCGGCTCACCAACAATGCACATTAGCGGGCGAAAGGGAGCAGCCTCAAGCATATCAATCATGGAGTGAACACCGACGCAGCCAATTTCCTCATCATAAGAAAACGCAAAATGGAGTGGGGTTTTCAAACGACGGGTGGCAGCCAGTTCTGCGGCCGCAAGAGCGCTTGCTATGAAACCCTTCATATCCGTGGTGCCCCGGCCAAAGAGCTTATCTTCGTGTTGCGTCATCTCGAATGGCGGCACAGTCCAAGTCTGACCTTCTACCGGCACTACATCGGTGTGGCCAGAGAGTAAAACACCGGGTACATTGCGCGGCCCCAGTGTCGCATAAAGATTGGCCTTGTTCTCAGTATTGCTTTCGATGATTGAAACGTCTGCCCCAGCGTGACTTAAAATATCGGCGCAATAATCAATCAAAACCCGATTGGATTCAGCGCTGACCGTGGGAAAGCCAATCAGCTGCTTGAGAAAATCTATCGTGGTGCTCATGATCCCAGTGTAGACTGTGACAAGCGGCTGGCAATATCTTGCGATAAATATTTGGCATCTTCCCACACGCCCCAAATAAAAGATGAACCCCGCATGGAAAGCCAGGGCAGGCCCAGAAAATATATCCCGGATGCTTTTGAAACGCCCTTTTTGTGATCCGGTTTTCCATTCTGATCAAATGCATCGACTTTCAGCCAGCCAAAATCCTGGGTAAATCCGGTTGCCCAGATGATCGTGGAAATGCCCGCCGCTTCAAGATTAAGCATTCTTGTTGGATTAGTCATGCAATCCGGGTCTGGCCCGATCAGTTTCGCATCCTCCTCAAGCGGGAAATCCAGGCCACTATTTTTTAGATAAAGATCGGCATCTGCGAGCAATTGCAGATAATTTGAATCGGCCTGTTTGATGTTATTCGCCAAATCCGGTGCAAAATTGAGGGTACCATTTTCATAGTTTTGCGTCATGCCAAGGAGGTTCATACCGCGTTGTGCAAAATCTCGAAAATCGATCGTATATCCACCATAGGCACCGCTCACTGCAATAGTGACATGCTCACTGCCTTCCGGGGGAGTTTTCGCTTGCCAATGACCAAGCGCACCCAACCACCAGACGAAATCCTTACCGCGATAAGTTCTGGGGCGGCGATCATGAGGACCAAGTGAAAGATAGGTATCCCGGCCGGAACGCAAGAGTTCATCAGAAATCTGCGATCCAGAGGAACCACCCCCAACGATCAGGACTGCCCCATCCGGTAATTGATTAGGATTACGATAGGCGGTCGAATGCATTTGCAGGATTGTATCTGTTTCAGGCACAACCGGTGGAATATTCGGGATCTGAAATGGACCTGTGGCGGCGACAATGTTTCTTGCTTCGATCGACCCTTGTGAGGTTTTGACCATAAAACCGGAATCGTCTGGCAAAGGCTCAGCAGAAAGAACTTCAACGCCACAGCGGACCGGTGAATTGATCTGCTTTGCAAAATCCTCAAAATATTTAACAACCCCATCCTTGGTGGGGAAACCGTCCGGTCCTGTGCAGTCGAAGGTTTTCGTCGGAAACCGATCGTGCCAGGCTGGGCCATTAGCCACCAGAGAATCCCAACGGTCTATCCGCCAGCGTTGGGCGATCCGGTCACGTTCAACGATCAGGTGATCAACTCCCTGATTGCCCAGATGTTCGCTCATGGCAAGACCCGCCTGTCCGGCACCCACAATCAGCACATCCACTTTTTCAATCATCATTCTAATAAATTCCGGATTTCGTTAGTGCCACTTATAGCAAACTATTTCCGGCTAAGTATTTCCTGACGCCGAAGATTTCACGAAGCAATGATTGGGATAAAACTAAGCTGGTCACGCATCTGCACAGTGTTTTAACCCGGTCAGAGTTTCCGCAACGCAACCCGTTCAACTAAATGGTTCTCACCTTTTTTCAGGATTAGGTCCGCGCGCGGCCTGGTTGGTTTAATATTTTCCGTCAGATTGATAAGATTAATCCGATCCCAAAGACTTTGCGCTGCATCAAGCGCTTCTGCTTCGCTCACTTGCGAATAGCGATGGAAGTAAGATCCCTGATCGCGGAATGCGGTGTCACGCAATTCCATAAAGCGTTTTACATACCATTGCTCAATATCTCTTTCGTCAGCATCGATGTAAATCGCGAAATCGAAATAGTCGGAAACCAACGGCACCAGATGACCTTCCCTCGGCATGTCGCGAGGTTGAAGTACGTTGATACCTTCAAAAATCAATATATCGGGGCGATCAACCTTGATGGTACGGTCCGGCAGGACATCATAGATAAAGTGAGAATAGGACGGTGCCTCAACTTTTTCCTCACCCGCCTTGATCGCAGATAAAAACCGCAAAACCTCCGGAACATCATAGCTTTCCGGAAACCCCTTTTTGTCCATCAACCCTTCTTCTTTTAGCACCGCATTGGGTTTCAAAAATCCATCCGTTGTCACCAGATCTACTTTTGGGCTGGAAGGCCAGCGCGCAAGCAATTCTTTCAAAATACGCGCGGTAGTAGATTTTCCTACTGCAACCGGCCCGGCGATCCCGATGATAAAAGGCGTTTTGCTTCCTTCAAATTGTAAAAACGCCATGCGCTGCTCAAAAAGCCGCTGGGCGGCCTCCACATGCGATGACAACAGTCTTGATAAGGAGAGATAAACCCGCTCAACTTCTTCCAATGAAATCGGGTCGTTCATCGAGCGCAGGCGCGTTACCTCATCTTCTTTCAAGGTCAAAGGCGTATCAGCGCGAAAGGTTTGCCAATCTTCAATCGAGAAATACCGATAGGGCGAGACATACCCGCTGTCGTCCCCACAATAGGAAGGGTGCCAGAAGCCATCCATAGATGATTGCTTTTTTGTATTGTCCATCGTGGCTACCTGGATGCTTTTTCCGCATGCCCGGACTGAGCGGTGCGGCGACCAAGCTCTGCCATGACATCTGATAAATCAACACCGCGAGATTCCAACAATACCAACAGATGATAAAGTACGTCTGCCGCTTCTTTTGTCAGCTCTTCACTGTCATCGGAAAGGGCGGCAACAATAGCTTCAATTGATTCTTCCCCGAACTTCCGGGCACATTTTTCCGCACCCTTGGCAAGCAAGGAGGCCGTATAGGAACTATCAGGCGTTTCGCCAGCCCTTGTTTTAATGATCGCATTTAGGTCTTCGAGTGTAAACTGACGCATTACTGTTGCCCTACCGGATCCGCCATACCAATTAAACATGCATCCTAACAGGGATGCCAGCCTTTTGCATATGGGATTTTGCCTCAGCGATTGTATAGGTTCCGAAGTGGAAAATAGAAGCTGCAAGTACTGCGCTGGCCTTTCCTTCAAGCACCCCCTCAACCAGATGATCCAGCGTACCCACGCCACCGGAGGCAATTACCGGCACGTGAACGGCTTGGGATACAGCTTTCGTAAGTGGCAGGTTATAGCCAACTTGCGTACCGTCGCGGTCCATTGAAGTTAGAAGGATCTCACCAGCTCCTTTTGAAACTACCAATCGGGCAAATTGCACGGCATCAATGCCGGTTTCCCGGCGACCTCCATGAGTGAATATTTCCCATCGATCTTCTTCGCCCTCGCTTGAAACCTTCTTGGCATCTATCGCAACTACAATACATTGATCGCCAAATTTATCCGCCGCCTCTGCAACGAAATCCGGATTTTTTACCGCAGTTGTATTAATCGAAACCTTGTCTGCACCGGCAAGTAGAAGCTTTCGAATATCTGCGATTTCACGCACTCCGCCACCAACTGTCAACGGCATGAAACACTGCTCAGCAGTTCGTGCGATCATATCGAAGGTTGCAGCCCGCCCATCCGATGAAGCGGTAATATCCAGAAATGTCAGCTCATCAGCACCGGCAGCGTCATAGGCAATCGCTGCTTCCACCGGATCACCAGCGTCAATCAGGTCAACAAAATTTACGCCTTTCACAACCCGACCGTCGGTCACATCGAGACAGGGAATAATACGGGTTTTTAACATGCCAGAACTTTCAAAGCATCGGCGGCGTCTAGCCTGCCATCATAAAGCGCCCTGCCCGTAATCGCCCCTTCCAGTTTCTCACACTGGGGAGAAGCAAGCATTTCCACATCTTCCAATGAGGCTAGGCCGCCTGAAGCAATCACCGGAATGGAAACTGCGTCTGCAAGTGCAATTGTTGCAGGCCAGTTTATTCCAGTTAAAATACCGTCCCGATCAATATCGGTATATATGATTGCAGAAACACCGACACCCTCGAATTTCTTTGCAAGTTCGGTAACACCAAGTTCAGAGGCTTCAGCCCATCCTTCGACCGCAACCTTGCCGCCTTTCGCATCAATGCCAACTGCAATTTTTCCGGGAAATTTTTTGCAGGCCTCAATCACCAATTGTGGATCGCGGACCGCAACCGTTCCGAGGATAACACGCGTGATGCCCTTTTCCAGCCAATCAGCAATGTGTTCAAGGTTGCGAATGCCACCGCCGAGTTGAACCGGATTTTTCGTATGCGCGAGAATTGCTTCAACAGCAGCCCCATTAACGCTTTCTCCCTCAAACGCACCGTTAAGATCAACCACATGAAGCCATTGAAACCCTTGATCTTCAAATGCATGGGCCTGATTGCCGGGGTCAGGATTATAGATCGTTGCCTGATCCATATCACCAAGTTTCAAACGCACGCATTTGCCATCTTTAAGGTCAATCGCGGGGAACAGAATTTTACCCATGGCAAATGCCCTTGTTGGATTGCATGCGCTCGCGGGTAAACCGCTGCGGGCAATGCGGGTTGCCATCTTTAAGGTCAATCGCGGGGAACAGAATTTTACCCATGGCAAATGCCCTTGTTGGATTGCATGCGCTCGCGGGTAAACCGCTGCGGGCAATGCGGGTTGCCATCTTTAAGGT
>JBCCBE010000043.1:0-25376 GCA_039814425.1 Pseudomonadota bacterium | reverse complement strand
GTTTCGCCAATGCCCATATTGATTACAATCTTATCAACCTTCGGCACTTCCATAGGATTTTTATAGCCGAACTGCTCAACCATTTTGCCGCGAATAGTGTCATTATAACGCTTTCGCAGGCGCGGTTCATAATTTGCCTCAGCCATCGATCACTTCTCCGGAACGTTTGGCGACGCGGGCTTTTGAGCCATCGTCATTGATTTTAATACCAACTCTTGTCGGCTTTCCGTCTTTTGGATCAGCCATCGCAAGATTTGACAATTGAATAGGTGCCTCGCGGGAAACGATCCCTGCTTCCTGATTGGCAGACTGACGCTGATGGCGCTTGATCATGTTGATACCCTGCACGAGCGCTTTGCCCTGTTTTGGCATCATCTGGATGATTTCACCATCGCGACCTTTGTCTTTACCGGTCAGCACGACAACCTTGTCGCCTTTTCTTAATTTCTGCATCTTCCCTGCTCCTACAGCACTTCTGGTGCCAGCGAGATGATTTTCATGTGGCGTTTGGCCCGCAATTCTCTTGGAACGGGTCCAAAAATACGAGTACCAACCGGCTCGCTCTTGTTATCAACAAGAACCGCAGCATTGCCATCAAAGCGAATTTTGGAGCCATCGGGACGGCGAATGTCAGACGCGGTGCGAACAACAACTGCCTTCATCACCTGACCTTTTTTCACACGACCGCGTGGAATTGCTTCCTTAACCGAAACAACAATAATGTCACCAACTGAAGCGTATTTCCGTTTGGAACCGCCCAGCACCTTGATGCACATAACACGACGTGCACCGGAGTTATCCGCTACATCGAGATTTGTTTGCATCTGTATCATGACTGGCCAACCTTTTTCTTATATGCCGGACCCGAATTGGAACCGGTGCCTGCCAAACTTCTAAAATTAAACTAAGCCTGGTTTTCTACCACAACCCAGCGTTTGTCCTTGGAGACTGGACGGCATTCCTCGATGGAAACCGAATCTCCAACTTTTTTCACATTGCCCTCGTCATGGGCTTTGTAATTCTTCGAGCGACGGACTGTCTTTTTGAAAAGTGGGTGAATGAAGCGGCGCTCCACTTTCACAACGACAGTCTTGTCGTTCTTGTCACTAACAACAGTTCCTTGCAAAACGCGTTTAGGCATAATTTCTATCTCCTTGTCAGGCAATCATGCCTTATGCGCTAGCTTTCTTTTCAGCAGCAATAGTCTGGATTCGTGCAATATCCTTACGAACCTGACGCATGCGAGCTGTATTTTCGAGCTGACCCGTTGCACGTTGAAAGCGAAGATTAAACTGCTCCTTTTTCAACGAAACCAATTCATCAGAAAGCTCATCGGCGGATTTTTGCCTCAAATCAGTGGCCTTCATTGATCAAACCCTTTCAACTCTAATCAGTAATACGCTGAACAAAGCGTGTTTTAATTGGTAGCTTTCGACCACCAAGACGCAGTGCCTCGCGAGCGATTTCTTCAGAAACCCCATCAATCTCAAACATGATGCGGCCCGGCTTTACCCGACAAGCCCAATAATCGGGGCTACCCTTACCTTTACCCATCCGAACTTCCGTCGGCTTGGAGGATACAGGCACATCTGGAAAGATGCGGATCCAAACACGACCAGCCCGTTTCATATGACGGGTAATCGCGCGACGAGCCGCTTCAATCTGACGTGCGGTCACTCTTTCGGGTTCCAGAGCCTTAATGCCATAAGAACCGAAAGTCAGATTAGTACCGCCCTTAGCCAGACCACGAATACGGCCTTTATGCTGTTTGCGGAATTTTGTGCGCTTTGGCTGCAACATTGTTCTTTTATCCTGTCAAAGCGTTGTTATGAGTTAGAGCGACGATTACCACCGCCACTTTCTTGCGCTTCATTGCCACGTTTTTCTGAGGCGTATGGATCATGTTCAAAAATCTCGCCTTTGAATATCCAGACCTTAATACCGCAGATGCCATAGGCTGTGGATGCTGACGCAACACCGTAATCAATGTCAGCACGCAGTGTATGTAGTGGCACGCGACCTTCACGATACCATTCCATACGTGCAATTTCTGCACCACCCAAACGGCCAGCACAATTAATCCGAATACCAAGTGCACCAAGGCGCATGGCAGATTGAACCGAACGCTTCATTGCACGGCGGAAAGCCACGCGGCGCTCAAGCTGCTGTGCGAGTGATTGTGCTACAAGTGTTGCATCGATCTCAGGCTTGCGTACTTCGTTGATATTAATATGCACTTCTGAGTCAGTCATCTCGCCAAGTTTACGGCGCAGTTTTTCGATATCCGCACCCTTCTTACCGATAATGATTCCAGGACGCGCGGAGTGAATAGCAATGCGGCACTTTTTATGCGGACGTTCAATTACAATTTTAGCGATTGATGCTGCTGCCAGCTCTTTTTCAAGATACTCACGGATCTTCAGATCTTCATGCAGAAGGCTACCGTATTCGTTGCCATCAGCATACCAGCGGGAGTCCCAAGTACGATTAATGCCGAGGCGCATACCTATCGGATTGACTTTTTGACCCATTACGCGGCCTCCTCTTCAACTTCCCGAACCACGATTGTCAGGTGGGACCAGGGCTTTAAAATGCGGCTTGTGCGACCACGGCCACGGACCCGAAACCGTTTCATAACAATCGATTTGCCGACATAAGCTTCAGCAACGATCAGGCTATCAACATCAAGGTCATGATTGTTCTCAGCGTTTGCGATTGCAGATTCCAATGTCTTCTTGACCGTGTCGGAAATCCGGCGTTGCGAAAACTCCAGATCAGCCAATGCTTTTGATGCCTTCTTACCGCGTATAAGACGCGCAACATCATTCAGCTTTTGTGGGCTGGTGCGGATGGTCTTGGTAACCGCTTTAGCTTCGTTGTCTTTCAGCACGCGCTCGCGCTTTGGCTTGCCCATGACTATTTCCTCTTCGCTTTTTTGTCTGCACCATGACCGTAATAGGTACGCGACGGTGAAAACTCGCCAAGTTTATGACCAACCATGTCTTCTGATACAGAAACAGGAATATGCTTCTGTCCGTTGTAGACACCAAATGTAAGTCCAACAAACTGAGGCAGAATTGTAGAACGTCTGCTCCAGGTCTTGATAACTTCGTTTCGGCCACTTTCGCGAACTTTATCGGCTTTCTTCAGCAGATAGCCATCAACAAAAGGACCTTTCCAAATTGAACGTGACACTTCGTTTGTTCCTTATCGTTTCTTGCGCTGATGACGTGAGCGCATGATGAGTTTGTCGGATGTCTTGTTCTTCGCACGGGTACGCTTACCTTTTGTAGGTTTGCCCCACGGTGTTACCGGATGACGGCCACCTGAGGTTCTACCCTCACCACCACCATGCGGGTGATCAACCGGGTTCATCGCAACACCACGTGTTTGAGGACGACGTCCAAGCCAACGGTTACGGCCGGCTTTACCTTTGTTAGTATTCGAATTGTCTGGGTTAGACACAGCACCGATAGAAGCCATGCAATCGCCGTGCAACAAACGCTGCTCGCCAGAATTCAGGCGAAGGATAGCATAGGGACCATCACGACCAACCAACTGAACGTATGAACCAGCTGAACGGGCAATCTGTCCGCCCTTACCTGGCTTCATCTCCACGTTGTGGATGATTGTACCAACCGGGATAGAACGCATTGGCATTGCATTACCAGGCTTGATGTCTGCTGATTCAGCAGAAATCACCTTGTCGCCCTCACCGAGACGCTGCGGCGCCAAGATGTAAGCAAGCTCACCGTCGCTATATTTGATCAACGCAATGAATGCTGTCCGGTTTGGATCGTATTCAATACGTTCAACCGTTGCTTCCATATCACGCTTGATGCGTTTGAAGTCTACCTTACGGTATGTCCGCTTGTGACCACCACCACGGTGACGCGATGTGATACGACCGTAATTGTTACGACCACCGGAAGACGTTAAGCCTTCTGTCAAACTCTTGACAGGCTTGCCCTTCCAAAGGCCGGACCGATCCACAATCACCAGCTGGCGCTGGCCGGGTGTCCGTGGGTTAAAACTCTTAAGTGCCATAATATTCTACCCTCAAAGCCCGGTCGTTACATCAATTGTGTCACCATCAACGAGTGTCACGACTGCTTTTTTAACGTCCGATTGCTTACCCTTGATACCGCGGAACCGCTTAACCTTGCCCTTGCGAAGAAGTGTGTTCACACCCTTTACCTTGACGTTAAACAACGCTTCTACAGCAGATTTAATTTCCGGCTTACTTGCATCGCGAGCAACATTGAAAACAACCTGGTTAGACTCTGACGCCATGGTCGATTTCTCGGTAATGACCGGAGACAAAATTACATCATAGTGACGTGTATTGGTCATTTGAACCGCTCCTCAAGTGCTTCGACAGCTGATTTTGAAAGCACCAGCTTTTCACGACGAAGAATGTCATAAACGTTGATGCCCTGAACCGGCAGTACATCAATGTGCGGTACGTTGCGTGCAGCAAGCTGAAAGTTTTTATCCAGCTCAGCACCACCGATGAAAAGTGCATTTTCAAGGCCAAGCTTCGCAAGCTGACCGCGCAATGCGCTGGTTTTTGCTTCTTTAACAGCAAGATCATCCACAACTACAATCTGCTCAGAAGTTTGCTTGGCAGAAAGTGCATGTTTCAATGCAAGTGCGCGAACCTTCTTTGGAAGATCATGAGCATGATCGCGAGGTGTTGGGCCAAATGCACGTCCACCGCCGCGAAACTGCGGGGCTTTTTTCGTAGAGTGACGGGCATTACCAGTACCCTTCTGCTTGTACATCTTCTTTGTAGTGGCACTAATCTCAGCCCGATTTTTAACATCATGCGTACCAGCACGACGTTTGGCCAGCTGATAGCGCACCATACGGTGAATGAGATCTTCACGAGGCTCCAATCCAAACACTGCATCCGATAGGGATACTTTGCCGGAAGACTTACCATCTAAAGTTGTAATTTTAAGGTCCATTATTCTGCACCCTGACTATTGTTTTCTTCGACCTGCTCGGCTGATGCTGCGATCTCTGCGGATGCACGCAACGCAGCAGGCATTGCCAAATCCTCAGGAGAGTTCTTCTTAATCGCATCGCGAATAGTAACCCATCCGCCCTTAGGACCAGGAACAGCGCCTTTTACAAGTACCAGCCCACGATCGGCATCAATCCGAACGACCTGAATGTTTTGAGTGGTCACACGTGTATTACCCATATGACCGGCCATTCTCTTTCCCTTGAAGACTTTACCCGGGTCCTGACATTGACCGGTAGAACCATGCGAACGGTGGGAAACTGAAACGCCGTGTGATGCACGCAGGCCACCAAAATTATGACGCTTCATAGCACCGGCAAATCCCTTACCGACTGTAGTTCCCGTAATATCAACAAACTGACCAGGAAGATAATGAGCAGCTATAATCTCATCGCCCACATTCAAAAGATTGTCTTCCGAGACACGAAACTCAGCGAGTTTGCGCTTTGGCTCAATTTTGGATGCAGCAAAATGACCACGCATTGGCTTGGTAACATTCTTCACTTTTGCAAAACCAGCACCAAGCTGAACCGCTGTATAGCCATGCTTGTCCACCGTGCGCTGAGCCACCACCTGAACATTGTCCATACGGAGGACCGTCACCGGAACACCAACTCCATCGTCGGTGTAGACACGGGTCATACCGACCTTCTGTGCAATCACGCCTGAACGCATTTTTTCGTTCCTTAAACTGGGAAAATTCTTTCCCTACAAATTCTTAAAGCTTGATCTCTACATCCACACCGGCGGAAAGATCGAGTTTCATCAACGCATCAACCGTTTGCGGTGTTGGATCTACGATGTCCAACAGGCGCTTGTGGGTGCGCATTTCAAACTGCTCACGGCTCTTTTTATTTACATGCGGTGAGCGGTTAACCGTGTACCGTTCAATCCGTGTAGGAAGTGGTACCGGACCCTTCACCTGTGCACCTGTACGCTTCGCAGTGGAAACAATTTCCTTTGTCGAAGCATCCAGAATGCGATGGTCAAACGCCTTAAGGCGAATGCGTATGTTCTGGCCGTTCATCTATCAGTTCCTTGAAAGACTGGAGTGAGACACGATTGCCTCACTCCATTGTCGTTATTTACTCAATAATGGATGCGACGATACCGGCGCCAACTGTACGTCCGCCTTCGCGGATCGCAAAGCGTAGACGCTCTTCCATCGCGATTGGCACGATCAGTTCAACTGTCATTTCCACATTGTCACCTGGCATAACCATCTCTGTGCCTTCTGGCAGATGACATACACCGGTCACATCCGTTGTACGGAAGTAAAACTGTGGACGATAGTTGGTAAAGAATGGTGTGTGTCGACCACCCTCGTCTTTGGTCAGAATGTAAGCTTCTGCCATAAACTTGGTGTGTGGTGTTACAGAACCAGGCTTCGCAAGAACCTGTCCACGCTCAACTTCTTCACGATCGATACCACGGATAAGTGCACCAATGTTATCGCCAGCTTCACCGCTATCAAGCAGCTTACGGAACATCTCTACACCAGTACATGTAGTTTTCTTGGTGTCTTTGATGCCGATGATTTCAATCTCGTCACCAACTTTAACAATGCCACGCTCAACACGGCCGGTAACAACAGTACCACGACCGGAGATTGAGAACACATCTTCAATAGGCATCAAGAATGGCTGATCGATTGGGCGGTCTGGCTGAGGAATGAACTCATCAACCGCAGCCATCAATTCACGGATAGCAGTTTCGCCGATTTCCGGGTTATTGCCTTCCATTGCTGCCAAGGCAGAACCCTTGACGATTGGTGTGTCATCACCTGGGAAATCATAAGAAGAAAGAAGTTCACGAACTTCCATGTCAACAAGCTCAAGAAGCTCTTCGTCGTCAACCTGATCAACTTTGTTCAGGAATACAACGATCGCAGGAACACCAACCTGACGTGCAAGCAGAATGTGCTCACGCGTTTGTGGCATAGGACCATCAGCTGCTGAACAAACAAGGATAGCGCCGTCCATTTGGGCAGCACCTGTAATCATGTTCTTTACGTAGTCTGCGTGACCTGGGCAATCAACGTGTGCGTAGTGACGGTTCTCAGTTTCATACTCAACGTGAGCTGTTGAAATTGTGATACCACGTGCACGCTCTTCTGGCGCACCATCAATCTGATCATACGCTTTAAAGTCGCCGAAATACTTCGTGATTGCCGCTGTCAACGTTGTCTTACCATGGTCAACGTGACCAATCGTTCCAATGTTACAGTGAGGCTTGTTGCGCTCAAATTTTTCTTTTGCCATCAGGCTTCTCCATCCGTTGGCGAGGGTCCATCCCACGCATCAGGTTAAACTCAAAAAACTCGTTATCCGGTATACTTTTCCTGGATTTCTTTCGAAACCGCGGTTGGTACAGGTGAATAATGATCAAACTGCATGGTGTACTGGGCGCGGCCCTGTGACATTGAACGCAGATTATCAACATATTTAAACATGTTCATCAAAGGCACATTTGCTTTGACGACGGTGGCTATCCCACGGACTTCCTGGCCCTGAATGATCCCACGACGGGAATTCAGGTTACCAATGATATCACCGAGATATTCTTCAGGGGTCACAACTTCAACAGCCATAATCGGCTCTAGCAATTGTGCACCAAGTTGATTAGCACTTTCACGGAAGCAGGCACGTGAAGCGATCTCAAATGCCAGAACGCTAGAGTCCACATCATGATAGGCACCATCCAAGAGTGTTGCTTTCACTCCAAGCATTGGGAAGCCAGCAAGCGGTCCAGAAGACATTACGCTTGCGATACCCTTTTGAACGCCTGGGATGTATTCTTTAGGAACGTTACCACCAACGATCTTGCTTTCGAATTCGAACTCTTCGCTTTCAGCATTTGGTTCAAACAGGATCTTAACGCGAGCAAACTGACCAGAACCACCAGACTGTTTCTTGTGCGTGTAATCTGCTTCGAAGGTCCGTGTAATGGTTTCGCGGAATGCAACCTGAGGCTCACCAATGTTGGCTTCAACCTTGAATTCACGCTTCATGCGATCGACGAGGATATCAAGGTGCAGTTCGCCCATACCAGCAATGATGGTTTGACCAGATTCTTCGTCCGATTTAACCCGGAATGAAGGATCTTCAGCAGCCAGACGGTTAAGAGCAATACCCATTTTCTCCTGGTCGCCTTTGGTCTTTGGCTCAATCGCGATCTGAATAACCGGATCAGGAAATTCCATACGCTCAAGGATAACCGGCTTCAACGGATCACAAAGTGTGTCCCCTGTAGTTGTTTCCTTTAGTCCCGCAATCGCAACGATATCACCAGCAAATGCCTCTTTAATGTCTTCACGATCATTAGAATGCATCAACAACATCCGACCGACACGCTCGCGCTTATCCTTAACAGTGTTAAGCACAGAGGAGCCGGCTTCGAGTTTACCTGAATAAATACGACAGAATGTAAGTGAGCCAACAAACGGGTCATTCATGATTTTGAATGCAAGAATACCCAATGACTCATCATCAGAAGCCATACGATCTGTTTCTTCTTCTGTCTTGACATCGATTCCTTTGATTGACGGGATATCAACCGGTGAAGGCAAGAAATCTACAACTGCATCAAGAAGTGGCTGTACACCCTTATTTTTAAATGCAGAACCACACAATACTGGGAAGTAAGTAGCGGAGATTGTACCCGCACGAATTAGCGCGCGAAGCTCGTCAGTAGTAGGCTCATTACCCTCAAGGTAAGATTCCATTGCAGCTTCATCGTTCTCGACAGCTGCCTCAACTAGCATTTCGCGGAATTCAGCAGCCTTATCAGCAAGGTCAGCAGGAATATCTGTTACATCCCAGGTTGCACCCAGCTCTTCACCGTTCCACACAAGTGCTTTCATCTCGATAAGATCGACAACGCCAGCAAATTCGCTTTCCGCACCAATAGGCAATTGAAGAACGAGAGGCGTACCACCGAGGCGCTCTTTGATCATCTCTACAGAGCGATAAAAATCTGCACCGATCTTGTCCATCTTATTAACAAAGATCATGCGAGGAACGTTGTATTTATCAGCTTGGCGCCAAACAGTCTCTGTTTGCGGCTCAACACCGGCATTTGCGTCAAGAAGTGCAATTGCACCATCGAGAACACGCAACGAACGCTCGACTTCAATCGTGAAATCAACGTGGCCAGGCGTATCAATAATGTTAAACCGACGCTTTTTGCCATCACGACCAGGCCAGAATGTTGTAGTCGCAGCAGACGTAATCGTAATACCGCGCTCCTGCTCCTGCTCCATCCAATCCATGGTAGCTGCACCATCGTGCACTTCGCCAATTTTATGGCTCTTACCGGTATAGTAAAGGATACGCTCGGTTGTCGTAGTTTTACCAGCATCAATATGAGCCATGATGCCAAAGTTACGATAGTCTTCAATTTCGTATTCGCGGGCCATTTGCCTTACCTTTGCGTTGAATTATGCAGAGTCTTGGGTGACTGCATCTTACTCAAACTACTCCAAATTCGATTACCAACGATAATGAGAGAACGCCTTGTTTGCGTCTGCCATTTTGTGGGTGTCTTCACGCTTCTTAACTGCTGAACCGCGATTGTTAGCTGCATCCATGATCTCGCCTGATAAACGCGCAACCATTGTGGTTTCATTACGCTTGCGTGCTGCGTTAATCATCCAGCGAATTGCCAATGCCTGACGACGTTCTACACGAACCTCAACTGGCACCTGATAGGTCGCACCACCAACGCGGCGTGAGCGAACCTCAACTGAAGGAGAAACATTCTCAAGCGCTGCATGAAAAGTTTCAACCGGATCAGCTTTTGCCTTCTGCTCAACTTCATCAAGCGCACCATAAACAATACGCTCAGCAACAGACTTTTTTCCGTCCAGCATGATTGAATTCATGAACTTTGTAAGAACCACATCACCAAATTTTGGATCCGGGTTAATTTCACGTTTTTCTGCGCGGTGACGACGAGACATTCATTAATTCCTTACTTCGGACGCTTGGCGCCATATTTTGAACGGCGCTGCTTACGATCTTTGACGCCTTGTGTATCCAGAACGCCACGAATGATATGATAACGAACACCGGGAAGGTCTTTTACGCGACCACCGCGGATCATAACCACGGAGTGTTCCTGTAGGTTATGCCCTTCACCCGGAATATATCCGATCACTTCAAATCCATTGGTCAGGCGAATCTTTGCAACTTTACGAAGCGCTGAGTTGGGCTTCTTAGGAGTTGTTGTATAGACGCGTGTACATACACCGCGCTTTTGAGGACAAGCCTCCATCGCAGGCACTTTACTACGCTTCACCTGTGGTTTGCGCGGATTGCGCACCAATTGGTTGATCGTTGGCATACAAATAAACCTTTTCTTTGCTTACCCGTGAACAAAAGCTTTGCGTCCGAAGAAGCAATACGCAACTTCAAACAAAAAAAGTTCATCAGTCATGAAAATTGTGACTGCGAACCTTTACAAGCAGAGGACCAAATGGTCGTGCACTAAACTGTAAGTTCTTAAGTAAGCCCTGTTTGAGACTTTAGTGGGTCATAAAAAATGACCCAATGTGATGACTCACATTGGCCAGTTCCGTGGGGTATATGTAATGTGACCCATGGCGTCAAGTGTTTTAGGCCCTAAAATCTATTTTTATTCGAGATTAGAACCGGTTTCAGCCAAACCAATTTCTGGGTTAGACACCACGTTCAATATCAATATTTGGTTTCACATAAACCAGAGAACCGGGCGGCACACGTCCATATAGATCGATTACATCTTGATTGATCATCCTAAAACAACCACTGGACGCTGCTTTTCCGATCGAAAACGGCCGATTAGTGCCATGAACACGGAATAGGGTATCGCGGCCATCCTTGAATAGATAAAGTGCCCTCGCCCCAAGTGGATTACTTACGCCTGCGGGCATTCCGTCTTCAAACTCTTTGAGCTCAGGAGAACGGGCAATCATCTCAGGTGGTGGCGTCCAAGTCGGCCATTTCTGCTTCCACTTCATAACCGCATCGCCGTACCAGGCATAACCCTCTTTTCCGACCGCTATTCCATACCGAACAGCCTGATTATTTCCTTGAACCAGGTACAAATACGGCCCGGAAGAATCAACGATTATGGTGCCAGGCTTCTGTCTACTGCGAAACTTCACCCATTGGCGCAGATATTTAGGGTCCATTTTGGTATAATCGAAAGCGGGTAGAGAAACTTCTGTGTCTAGCCTTGCAGCATAGGCGGTAGCTGGATCGATACGGGGAATTGCAGGAGTAACAGATTGTGCAGGTGCAAGTCCAAGCGTATCAGAAGTAGACGAGCAACCCGTGACCGCACCTATTGCAAGTGTTGCTGACGCACCTGACAAAAATCTGCGGCGAGAAACCGAGGATGAATAAATATCTATATTGAAACGCGCATCATTGGCCGCCATGGATATACTCCCTACAAACCCACATCAGATAACTTCTTGCCCAAATAAATGATATCCTGTAATTTTGGTTTATTCAATCAGTGACAAGTTTCAATTTTCTGTAGCAGTTAACAAATGCGTGTTTTACATGGCTCTTGCCATTGCAAAGCGGTTAAGTTTGAAGTTTCCGCGCCAAATGGCCTGGTAGACGTAAGTCATTGTGACTGCTCTTTGTGCCGTCGCAAAACAGCCTATGTCGCAACTACTCTATTGGCAAATTTGAAAGTCACAAAGGGCGCAGACAAGCTTTCGCTCTATCAATTCAACACCAATACAGCCAAACACTATTTTTGTAGTATTTGTGGAATTTACACACATCACCAAAGGCGCAGCAACCCGAACGAGTTTGGGTTCAACATTGGCTGCATCGAAGGGGTAAATCCTTTTGATCATGCACCTGCCCCGGTACATGATGGTGTCAATCATCCGAGGGACCGGGAACCTGATTAGGGAACAATCGCCAAAACAAAAAAGCCCGGACATCTTGCCGGGCTTTTTATTATCTTATCAGTTCTAACAGCGGTTATTCAGCTGCTTCACCACTCATATCTTCAATGAGCGCATCTGAATCGGCCATTTTGCGCTTCTCATCGATGATCAATTCATCGCGCTGACCAGCGATACGGCGAATTTTAGACATAACCCCACCGGTACCCGCCGGGATAAGACGGCCAACAATCACGTTTTCTTTCAGGCCTTCCAGCATATCTGATTTGCCGGCAACGGATGCCTCAGTCAGAACACGGGTAGTTTCCTGGAACGACGCTGCGGATATAAACGAACGGGTTTGCAGACTTGCTTTGGTGATACCCAACAATACCGGGTCACCTTCGGCAGGCTTCTTACCTTCTTCAATCATCCGCTCATTGAGCAGTTCCATCTCGATGCGGTCCATTTGCTCAGCAACCAGAAGACCGGTATCACCCGGATCAGTGATTTCAACCTTCTGCAGCATCTGGCGAACAATAACCTCGATGTGCTTATCGTTGATCACAACACCCTGTAGACGGTAGACATCCTGAATTTCGTTCACGAGATAAGAAGCAAGCGCTTCTACACCCTTGATTGCAAGAATATCGTGCGGTGCCGGGTTACCATCCAGAATATAATCGCCTTTCTCAATCGGATCACCATCTTGCAAATGGAATGGCTTCGATTTCGGAATGAGGTATTCTGCTGGCTCCATTGTTGAATCGTTTGGTTCAATCGAGATACGGCGCTTGTTTTTATAGTCACGGCCGTAACGGATTGTCCCGTCAATGGAAGCAATAACCGCATGGTCTTTTGGTCGACGCGCTTCGAAGAGTTCAGCAACCCGTGGCAGACCACCGGTAATATCCTTCGTCTTAGCGCTCTCTGTTGGAATACGTGCCAGCACGTCCCCCGCCCGCACTGCAGTGCCTGGCTCAACAGAAAGAATCGCATCAACAGAAAGAAGAATTCTTGCCTCACCGCCGCGTTTAAGCTTAGCGATTTCGCCCTTCTTATCACGGGTAACCATTGCAGGTTTCAAGTCTGCACCACGGGGATTTGCACGCCAATCAACCACAACACGTTTGGTGATACCAGTTGATTCATCGGCATTTTCTTCAACAGAAAGGCCATCAACCACATCTTCAAACTCAACCGTGCCATCAACTTCAGCAAGGAGCGGACGGGTATATGGATCCCACTCGGCCATACGCTGGCTTTGTTTGATCTCATCACCTTCTGCTACCAGCAGTCGTGCACCATAATTTACCCGGTGAGAAGCACGTTCAACATCTTTCTCATCGGTAATTACGATGGCCATATTACGACCGGTAGCAATCATGCGGCCTTCTGAGTCTTTCGACACATTGGCATTACGCAACTTGATAACACCGTCGTAGGATGCTTCGAGATAGGAAGAGTCAACCACCTGTGCGGTACCACCAATGTGGAATGTCCGCATGGTAAGCTGAGTACCCGGCTCACCGATTGATTGCGCAGCAATAACGCCGACAGCTTCACCCATATTGACTTTGGTACCTCGGGCAAGGTCACGACCGTAACACGCGCCACAGATACCGTTTTGTAACTCACAGGTAAGCGCAGAGCGTATAAGCACGGTTTTCACACCTGCGCCTTCCACCTTATCCACGTCGGCTTCATCCATAAGATGATTGCGTGGCAGGATAACTTCCCCGGATTCCGGATCGGTAATATCTTCTGCGGTTGTCCGTCCCAGAATGCGCATTCCCAAGGATGCTACGACCTGACCGGCATCTACAACGGCTTGCATTGTAAGACCGTTTTCAGTGCCGCAATCCTCGGCTGTAATGATGCAATCTTGAGCAACATCCACCAGACGTCGGGTCAAATAACCGGAGTTCGCGGTCTTCAACGCTGTATCGGCAAGACCCTTCCGGGCGCCGTGTGTGGAGTTGAAGTATTCAAGAACGGTCAAACCTTCCTTAAAGTTTGAGATAATCGGACTTTCGATAATCTCGCCGGATGGTTTCGCCATCAGACCACGCATACCTGCAAGCTGCTTCATCTGCGTTGGCGAACCACGCGCACCAGAGTGGCTCATCATGTAGATTGAGTTCATTGGCATTTGACGATTGGAATCATCATCGAACTTCACAGCGCGAATCCGATCCATCATCTCATCGGCTACCTTGTCACCACATTTCGCCCAAGCATCGACAACCTTGTTATACTTCTCGCCCTGGGTAATCAGACCATCATTGTATTGCTGCTCGTATTCCTTGGTCAAAGACTGGGTCTGTTCAACCAGCCCTGCCTTAGTTTCAGGAATAACCATATCGTCCTTACCAAACGAGATGCCTGCTCTACAGGCATGGCTAAAGCCAAGTTGCATGATACGGTCACAGAATATCACTGTCTCTTTCTGACCGGAATGGCGATAAACCGTATCGATCATTTTAGAGATGTTTTTCTTGGTCATTTCCGTATTGACGATATCAAACGGAATTTTATGATTGCGTGGCAGCAATTCGCCAAGGATCATCCGACCCGGTGTTGTCTCATAGACATGTGATGTTTGATTGCCGTCTGCATCAACAGATTTGTACCGTCCGCGAATTTTTGTATGCAGCGTGACAATGCCGGTATCAATCGCATGGTTCAATTCGCCCATATCGCCAAATACCATTCCTTCACCTGGCTCGTTGTCAGCAACAATTGACAGGTAATAGAGACCAAGAACCATATCCTGGGATGGAACGATAATCGGTTGGCCATTTGCCGGGTGCAGGATGTTGTTTGTAGACATCATCAGCACGCGTGCTTCGAGTTGGGATTCCAACGATAACGGTACGTGAACCGCCATCTGGTCTCCATCAAAATCTGCGTTGAAAGCTGCACAAACAAGTGGGTGCAACTGAATAGCTTTACCTTCGATCAGAACTGGCTCAAATGCCTGAATGCCAAGTCGGTGAAGCGTCGGGGCACGGTTAAGCAGAACCGGGTGCTCACGAATAACCTCGTCGAGAATATCCCAAACTTCCGGCTTTTCTTTTTCAACCAGTTTTTTCGCCTGCTTGACAGTTGAGGAATATCCCTTCGCGTCAAGGCGCGCATAGATAAATGGTTTGAACAATTCCAGAGCCATTTTCTTTGGCAGGCCACATTGATGCAGGAGCAATTCAGGACCGGTCACAATAACCGAACGACCAGAATAGTCGACGCGCTTGCCGAGCAGGTTCTGACGGAAGCGGCCTTGCTTGCCCTTCAACATATCTGAAAGGGATTTCAATGGACGCTTGTTTGCACCCGTAATGGTACGGCCACGGCGACCGTTATCAAACAACGCATCGACTGACTCTTGCAGCATCCGCTTTTCGTTACGGATAATGATATCCGGCGCGCGTAATTCTACCAGACGACGCAAGCGGTTGTTCCGGTTAATAACCCGGCGATAAAGATCATTGAGGTCAGAGGTTGCAAAACGTCCGCCATCCAAGGGAACAAGCGGCCGCAAATCCGGTGGGATAACCGGGATGACTTTCATGATCATCCATTCCGGGCGGTTGCCAGACTCAAGGAATGCCTCAACAACTTTCAACCGCTTGGAGAATTTAGTAATCTTCAACTCTGATGTTGTTTCAGCAAGCTCTGTGCGGATATCTCCAGCTGTCTTTTCCAAATCCATAGAAGCAAGCATTTCGTGAATTGCTTCAGCACCAATCATCGCTGTGAAAGTATCTTCGCCGTATTCGTCTACCGCATCCATGTATTCTTCTTCTGAAAGAAGCTGGAATTCTTGAAGCGGCGTCAGGCCCGGCTCGGTTACTACGAAGTTTTCGAAGTAAAGAACGCGCTCCAGGTCCTTCAACGTCATGTTGAGCAGAAGGCCAATACGCGATGGCAGGGATTTCAAGAACCAGATGTGAGCAACCGGTGCTGCTAGTTCGATATGGCCCATACGCTCGCGACGGACGCGAGAAAGGGTTACTTCAACACCGCATTTTTCACAGATGATGCCTTTGTACTTCATGCGCTTGTATTTGCCGCAAAGACATTCGTAGTCTTTTACCGGACCAAAGATACGTGCACAAAACAGACCGTCACGCTCAGGCTTGAACGTACGGTAGTTGATGGTCTCCGGCTTTTTAATTTCACCGAAAGACCAGGAAAGGATTTTCTCCGGAGACGCAATTGAAATTCGAATTGAATCGAAATTCTGCGAAGCAGCCGGATTATTGAAGATATTCATGACTTCCTGGTTCATGTGTCTTTTTCCTTTGAGGGTCCTACCCTCTTTTGTGGTTTCCTTAGAAACCTGAATTCGAGTTCACTTAACGCAAGTTCAGAAGGCGCGAATTTCACGCCTTCCAGTCACTTTATTCCGCAGCATCAGGCAACAGATCGTCACCATCCACCAACTCGTCATAGTCAAGAACCGGGGCCTTTGAGCTTTCCAGATCAACATTCAGTCCGAGAGATCGCATCTCCTTGACAAGAACGTTGAAGCTTTCAGGAATACCGGCTTCGAACGTGTCATCTCCACGCACAATTGCTTCATATACCTTGGTACGACCTGCAACATCGTCAGATTTTACAGTTAGCATTTCCTGCAAGGTGTACGCAGCGCCGTAAGCTTCCAATGCCCAGACCTCCATTTCACCGAAGCGCTGGCCACCGAACTGCGCCTTACCACCAAGCGGCTGCTGGGTAACAAGCGAGTATGGACCAATCGAGCGGGCGTGGATTTTGTCATCAACAAGGTGATGCAGTTTGAGCATGTAGATATAGCCCATAGTCACCTGACGGTCGAAGGTTTCACCCGTACGTCCATCATAAACGGTAGACTGACCAGAGGAATGTAGACCAGCCTGTTCCAGCATCTCAACGATATCTGCTTCATTGGCACCATCGAAGACCGGGGTAGCAATAGAGACACCGCGGGTAAGCTGGTCGGCAAGACGCATGACAGATTCTTCGTCATAATCTTTCACTGGTTCATTTTTGGAATTATCGCCAAAAACAGTTTCAAGTTCATTGCGCAAAGGTTTGATGTCGCTGGTCTCTTTATAGGACTCAATCAATTCACCAATCTTGCGGCCCATTCCGGCACATGCCCAACCCAAATGGGTTTCAAGGATCTGACCTACATTCATCCGTGAAGGCACACCAAGCGGGTTCAACACGATATCAGCATGGGTCCCGTCCTCAAGGAATGGCATGTCTTCAATCGGCATAATGCGAGAAACAACCCCTTTGTTACCATGGCGTCCAGCCATTTTATCACCGGGCTGTAGCTTACGCTTAACCGCTACAAAGACCTTGACCATTTTCATAACGCCAGGCATCAACTCATCGCCGCGCTGCAACTTTTCGACCTTATCCATGAATCGCTGCTCTAGCAGGGATTTAGAATCGTCATACTGTGCCTGCAATGCTTCAATCTGGGACTGGAGTTTGTCGTCACCAACAGCAAATTGCCACCACTGTGAACGCGGCAATCCGTCAAGCAATTCCTGAGTAACCTTAGTACCCTTGGAGACGCCCTTTGGTCCGGCTGCAACTTCCTTGTTTTTCAATACGTCAGAAAGACGGCCGTAAACGTTACGGTCAAGAATTGCCTGTTCATCGTCACGGTCTTTCGCAAGCGCTTCGATTTCCTCACGCTCTATTGACATCGCACGTTCGTCTTTTTCAATACCATGCCGGTTGAAAACACGGACTTCCACGACCGTACCAAAACCGCCCGGCGGCATCCGCAGGGAAGTGTCACGAACATCAGAAGCTTTCTCTCCGAAGATTGCCCGGAGCAGTTTTTCTTCCGGTGTCATCGGGCTTTCACCTTTTGGCGTAATCTTGCCAACCAGAATGTCACTAGGACCAACTTCTGCACCGATGTAAGTGATGCCAGCCTCGTCAAGATTTTTCAGCGCTTCTTCCGAAACGTTTGGAATATCCCGCGTAATCTCTTCTGGCCCAAGCTTGGTATCACGCGCCATGACTTCGTATTCTTCGATGTGAATCGATGTAAATACGTCATCGCGAACAATCCGCTCTGACAGAAGAATGGAATCTTCATAATTGTATCCATTCCATGGCATGAACGCTACCAGAACGTTACGTCCCAATGCCAAATCACCAATATCAGTAGAAGGACCATCGGCAATGATATCGCCTTTGGTGATTTTGTCCCCAACGGTTACCAATGGACGCTGGTTGATACAGGTTGACTGGTTCGAACGCTGGTATTTCTGCAGACGGTAAATATCAACACCAGGTTTCGCCGGATCAAGATCTTCCGTAGCACGAATAACGATACGCGTTGCATCTACTTGATCCACAGTTCCGGTGCGCCGCGCAACAATCGCAGCACCTGAATCACGCGCTACAACTGATTCCATGCCAGTTCCAACAAATGGTGCTTCCGCACGTACCAACGGCACGGCCTGACGCATCATGTTTGAACCCATCAATGCACGGTTCGCATCGTCGTTTTCCAGGAACGGAATTAAAGATGAAGCCACTGAAACCAACTGTTTCGGTGAGACATCCATTAGCTCCACATTTTCACGTGGGATCATCATGACTTCACCGGCCTTACGGCAAGTAACAAATTCGTTTTCAAATCCGTTCTTATCGCTAAGCGAAGCATTTGCCTGTGCAACATTGAAGCGCGCTTCTTCCATCGCAGATAGGTAAATTACCTCATCGGTTACTTTGGAGTTCACCACTTTGCGGTATGGGCTTTCGATGAAGCCATACTTGTTCACACGAGCAAATGTTGCAAGTGAGTTGATCAGGCCGATGTTTGGCCCTTCCGGCGTTTCAATCGGACAAATCCGGCCGTAATGGGTGGGATGAACGTCGCGCACTTCAAAGCCAGCGCGTTCACGGGTCAAACCGCCAGGTCCAAGTGCTGAAAGACGGCGCTTGTGGGTAATTTCTGAAAGCGGGTTGGTTTGGTCCATAAACTGAGACAATTGCGAAGAACCAAAGAACTCGCGCACCGCAGCAGCGGCAGGCTTTGCATTAATCAGGTCTTGCGGCATTACCGTATCAACCTCGATGGATGACATCCGCTCCTTGATTGCACGTTCCATGCGCAGAAGGCCGACGCGATACTGGTTTTCCATCAGTTCGCCAACCGAGCGAACACGGCGGTTACCGAGGTTGTCAATATCATCGATATCGCCTTTGCCGTCACGCAAATCAACCAGCGTCTTGACGACTTCCAGAATGTCTTCCCGGCGCAGAACACGAACGGTATCCTCTGCCTCAAGCTGAAGGCGAATATTCATTTTCACTCGACCAACGGCAGAAAGGTCATAGCGCTCTGAATCAAAGAATAGAGACTTAAACATTGCTTCCGCTGTTTCCATCGTCGGTGGCTCACCGGGACGCATCACGCGGTAAATATCAAACAATGCATCCTGACGGGTGTCGTTCTTGTCTGCATTCAGTGTGTTACGGATGTAACCGCCTACGTTGACGTAGTCGATATTAAGCACTGGAAGCGTTTTAACCTTCGCTTCGTCTAATACTTCGATTGCTTTTTCGTCAATTTCATCGCCCGCTTCGAGGTAAATCTCACCGGTTTTAGTATTGACGATATCTTCAGCAACGTAACGACCATGCATTTGTTCATTGGTGATCTGGAGTGCTTTGACACCCTTTTCATCCAACTGCTTAATAGTACGAGCTGTAATTTTCTTGCCCATCTCGACAACAACTTCGCCGGAAGCTGCGTCAACCAGGTCGGCATCAGCTTTTGTGCCTTTTAATGCGTCTGCATCAAAGGGTACTTTCCAGCCGTCCCCTGCCCGGGTAATTTTAGACGCGGCGTAAAATGTATCAAGAATTTCTTCCTGATCGAGACCCAGCGCCATAAGCAAAGTCGTGGCTGGAATTTTACGGCGACGGTCGATGCGTGCATGTACAATGTCTTTTGCATCAAACTCAATATCGAGCCAGGAGCCACGATATGGGATGACGCGAGCGGCGAAAAGAAGTTTGCCAGAAGAATGAGACTTGCCCTTGTCGTGATCGAAAAACACGCCAGGGGAACGGTGCATTTGAGAAACGATCACACGCTCAGTACCGTTGACAATAAATGTACCATTGTTGGTCATCAAAGGCATGTCGCCCATGTAAACGTCTTGTTCTTTAATGTCTTTAACGGACTTGGCGCCAGTATCTTCATCAATATCAAACACGATCAGGCGCAGCGTTACTTTCAACGGAGCAGCATAGGTCATATCGCGTTGACGGCATTCCTCAACATCATACTTTGGCGGGTCGAATTCGTACCGTACGAATTCCAGCATGGATGCGCCGGAAAAATCGCTGATCGGGAATACAGAATTGAAAACTGCTTGCAGGCCCTCATCACCACGACCACCTTCAGGTTCGTCAACCATCAGGAATTGATCATAAGATTGTTTCTGCACTTCAATAAGATTTGGCATTTCTGCCACTTCGGTGATGTCACCAAAGAATTTTCTTACACGTTTACGACCATTGAAAACATGGGCTTTAGCCATTTATTACACCTTCGTGTCTGTCAATTAGGGCAGTTTTTGACCGGTAAGACAAAACCTATCCATTCGGTTTTGTAGACATAGTTCCGGCCACGGACTGTCACTTGCGTTGCGCTGCCGCGGGTCACGACTGTTGAGAGTACCCCTATTTTTTTTACTGTCACGGAGACCCATGCAACCGGTCGATCCATGTAAAACATGCGGACGGGTCCGCATGTGATTTGTGATTACAACAAAATCTACCCCTCATATGGCAGAATCTTTAAGATTCGCAAGGGTTAGACCCGGTATTATAGCGTTACTTAAGCTCGACCTTAGCGCCAGCAGCTTCAAGTTTCGCCTTGATATCTTCAGCTTCTGCTTTTGATGCAGCTTCTTTAACAGCTTTAGGTGCACCTTCAACAAGGTCTTTAGCTTCCTTAAGACCTAGACCAGTGATGCCACGAACCTCTTTAATCACATTGATTTTAGAAGCACCTGCCTCAGTCAGAACGACGTCAAATTCGTCTTTTTCTTCTGCTGGAGCAGCATCACCACCGCCAGCGCCAGGCATAGCAGCCATTGCAACCGGTGCAGCAGCAGAAACGCCCCATTTTTCTTCAAGAAGTTTTGAAAGCTCAGCAGCTTCCAGAACTGTCAGGTTGGACAAATCGTCCACGATCTTTTCTAGATCAGCCATTGTTTTGTTTCCTTAGTTTAAGTTCAAACATTTGAGAAATTGTGCGAGAAACTAGTCTCACGCTGCTTCGTCTTTGTTGGCATAAGCCCCGAAAACGCGTGCAAGTTGCCCTGCTGGTGCGTTGACAACCTGTGCGATTTTGCCTGCTGGTGCCTGGATAAGGCCAACAAGTTTGCCGCGCAGTTCGTCCAGAGATGGCAAGGAGGCAAGCGCCTTCACACCATCTGCATCGAGGTTGGTAGCGCCCATTGCTCCGCCAAGAATAACCAGGTTCTGGTTCGCCTTAGCGAAATCAACAGCCACTTTTGGAGCTGATACAGGATCTTCAGAATAGCAAATCAGGGTCTGACCCTGGAACAATTCCTTGATATGTTCAGCATCCGTGCCATCAAGAGCGAGTTTTGCAAGACGGTTTTTCGCGACTTTGACGGTACCGCCCGCTTCCTTCATCTGAGTACGAAATTTACTCATTTCGGCAACGGTAATACCGGAATAGTGTGCAACAACCACAGCACCCGCATCATTAAATACGTCGTGCATGGATGATACAAACTCGCGTTTTTCCGCTCTATCCACAGTCTCTCTCCATTTGGAAACCACCAATATAGTGTTTTCCGGTTTCATTTACCGAGTACCCAAAAAACGTAACTTCTGTGCACCCGACGCTCAAATTCCTGTCCCCGGACCGGGATCGAGAAGTTCTCCCCCGGTTAGGCCAAGGAGCTTGAACCGAAACCGAAAGGCCAAGGCCTTGCGTAAATCGTTTCAACTCCCGTCTATTGCAGGAATATTAAGACCCAAAAGGTCTCCTGCAGTCTCGGACAGGTGTTTCCGCAAATCTTCCGCGGAAACGTTTCAGCCGGCAAGCCGGCCGAAATTCTTATGCTCCCGCAAGCGTTGCCGGGTCAATCTTGACGCCCGGCCCCATTGTAGAAGAAATCGCAATACGCTTTACGAACGTACCCTTTGCACCCGAAGGACGCGCTTTTTGAACCGCATCAGTGAATGCACGAATATTTTCAGCCAGTTGATCAGCGCCAAACGATGCCTTGCCGACCCCTGCATGGATAATGCCTGCTTTTTCCACCCGGAAAGAAACAGCACCACCTTTAGCAGCCTTAACAGCCTCAGCAACATCCATTGTAACCGTACCAGTCTTCGGATTCGGCATCAGGTTGCGTGGACCAAGTACTTTACCCAAACGGCCAACGAGCGGCATCATGTCTGGAGTAGCAATACAACGATCGAATTCGATTTTGCCGCTTTGCACAGTTTCCATAAGATCATCTGCACCAACGATATCAGCACCTGCTTCTTTCGCCTCATCAGCCTTTGCATCCTTTGCAAAAACAGCAACGCGAACAGTCCGGCCTGTGCCATTCGGCAGGGAAACAACACCACGAACCATCTGGTCGGCATGACGAGGGTCAACACCCAAATTCATTGCAACTTCGATTGTCTCATCGAATTTAGCTTTGGCGCGCTCTTTAACCATGGAAACAGCCTCATCAAGGCTGTACGTGCTATTACGATCAATGCCCTCAAGGGCGTTTACATTACGTTTTCCAGCCATGATCAGCCCTCCACCTTAATGCCCATGGAACGGGCTGAGCCTTCAACAATTCGCATTGCTGCTTCGATATTACCAGCATTCAGATCAGGCATTTTCTTTTCCGCAATTTCACGGACCTGATTCTGCTTTAAGGTAGCAACAGAGGTACGACCGGGCTCTTGTGAGCCTGATTTCAATCCAGCAGCTTGCTTGATGAAGTATGACATCGGTGGCTGCTTCATCTCGAAGGTGAAAGACTTGTCTGCAAAAATGGTAATGATTACGGGAACAGGTGATCCCTTTTCCATTTCCTGAGTTTTTGCGTTGAATGCTTTACAGAACTCCATAATATTCAAACCGCGCTGACCCAATGCAGGACCGATCGGCGGTGATGGAGACGCATTTCCTGCTGGAACCTGAAGTTTCAGGTATCCATCAATCTTTTTGGCCATTGTTTAATTCCTTTGTTTGCCGTTTCCGGCGGTTTAAGGTTTGCGGTTCGATTAAAAAGATCGGCCAGATCTTCCGCTTCTCCCGCAGTTTTGGTCAAATCTTGCGAATCCCTGTGGTCTACGTGCGATTTGAACTTCTCTAATCAAATCTTGCGCATCCCTGTGGTCTACGTGCGATTTGAACTTCTCTAATCAAATCTTGCGCATCCCTGTGGTCTACGTGCGATTTGATGCAATACAATCAAAGTTTTTCGACTTGACCGTATTCCAGATCGACCGGCGTTGCCCGGCCAAAAATTGAAACTTCCACTTTCAGACGGGCGCGTTCCTCGTCCACTTCCTGAACAACTCCGTTAAACGAAGCAAACGGACCATCTGAAACGCGAATGCTCTCGCCCACATCGAACATAACCGACGGCTTTGGACGATCAACGCCTTCCTGAACCTGATTGAGAATTTGTTGCGCTTCCTTTTCAGAAATCGGTTTAGGCTTGTTGTCAGCACCCAGAAAGCCAGTCACCTTCGGTGTGTTCTTGATCAAATGAAATGCATCATCAGTCATTTCCATTTTCACCAACACATAGCCGGGGAAAAACTTGCGCTCTGCATCAACCTTTCGGCCACGGCGCACTTCAACCACTTTTTCAGTGGGCACCATAATCGCCTCAAACAAATGTTCGAGACCTTTCTGCTTCACTTTTTCTTCAATCGACTCCGCAACCTTCTTCTCAAAATTTGAGTATGCGTGGACGATGTACCAGCGATGCGCCATGAAAATTCCTCGTAATTTCTAAGCACCCAGACTTAGCAGAAGTCCGACAAACCAGCTAAGCAATTGATCAATGAAAAAGAAGAAAATGCCAGCTAACGTAACCATGGCAAAAACCATGATCGAACTTACCATTGTCTCACGACGCGTCGGCCATGTGACTTTCGATACTTCTGTGCGAACCTGCTGCAGAAATGTGAAAGGGTTGGTTTTAGCGGCCATTGCCTCTACCTAATTTCTAATACCAATTAACAGTACGGAACAGCTCGTTTTCAAACAATTCAGTCGTTTAAAGAGCCAAAAATAAACAGTGCGCAAGAAATAGAACTCCTGCGCACTGCTGTTTGTTAAATAGAAGCTTTGAATTAAAAACGCAAGATAAAAATCTCATATAGCTTGCGTTCAAATTTGGCGCTTAATGAGCGGCCTCCTCTTTAGCATTGATTTTATGCTGAGTTACAGCGCCGCCATCAAGTGTCCAGTCTTTTCCCGATTCCTGAATGGTAAAAGCACCGTCATCCTTAGCTGCATCAATTGCTTGGCCATTGTGCGATTGCTCAACGGATAAATTGTGAGCACCATCTGCGTTATTACCAAGTCCTTTTACAACAATTGCATCATTGCCTTTTGTGATAGTTAGCTGTGATGAGAGAGTCATTGCACTGTTTCCAAAAGGAACTGTATCAACAGTGATTTTGGTTCCATCTTCAAGCGCAAAAGTTGCGTTTTTCTTGAAATCGAAATCAGTTTTCCCGTCATTGCCAACATCAACGTGCGGATCACCCCAAACGCGTGTCTGGCTATGATCGTGTTTGTCAGTCAAAATCCAAGTAGACTTTTTCTCATCCAGATCGATCTGATAACGATCACCAAGTTTAATCCAGCCTTTTCCATCTTTTACTTCCGAAACACTCCAGTCCGACTTTGGGGGAGGTGTAGTCAAAGAAACAGTTTTATCGGCAAATTTTAGGCTCTCCACATTTGTCAGCGTATCTTTTCCTTCATTATTTCCTCTGACAGTGGTTTTGCCGTCTTCACCAGTTTCAATTGTATAGTCAGCATGTTTGCCATGATATACAGCTGTATCGTGGCCTGCACCACCATTAATGGTGTCATGGCCTTTTCCACCTTTCAGGACGTCATTTCCAGCACTACCGTTGATCGTATCGTTACCGCGACCCCCATTGATGTGGTCATTGCCTTTATTGCCGGAAAGTGTGTCGTTGCCACGGCCTCCACGGATAGTGTCGTTACCGGCACCGCCTTTGATGATGTCTTTGCCTTTTCCACCTTTCAGGACGTCATTTCCAGCACCACCGTTGATCGTATCGTTACCGCGACCCCCATTGATGTGGTCATTGCCTTTATTGCCGGAAAGCGTATCGTTGCCACGGCCGCCACGGATAGTGTCGTTACCGGCACCACCTTTGATGATGTCTTTGCCTTTT
>JBCCBE010000107.1:0-9489 GCA_039814425.1 Pseudomonadota bacterium | reverse complement strand
GATGTGGTCATTGCCTTTATTGCCGGAAAGCGTGTCGTTGCCACGGCCGCCACGGATAGTGTCGTTACCGGCACCACCTTTGATGATGTCTTTGCCTTTTCCACCTTTCAGGACGTCATTTCCAGCACCACCATTACCAGAGCCAGATTGCCCACCGCTGTGACCATTTGATACCTGAAGCAACTGGTTTAGCAGAGATTGGATTTGACCGGTTAGCGAAGAAAGATTGCCAGCGCCGCCTTTTCCCGCATCGGGTGCACTCGTGTGCCCGCCTTTCGAACCGACAACGTCCAGAAGTTTTGTCAAAAGCTGGACAATCTGATTGAGAAGCCCGGAAATTGAGTTGTTTCCTCCAACTTGGGAATGCGCTCCAGTATTTTCGGATTTCGCAGTACCTTGATTTGACGTTGATGTATTTTTTGATTGAACACCCAAACCGTCAACTTTACTCAGCAAGCTCTTTATTTGACCGACCAAAGCGCGAATGCTCTGATTGTCAGCTTTGCTGTGACCGGACTGATTGCCGGCAGAATTTGCCATTGAACGGCTCTTGCCGATTGAGCTTTTGATCTCTGCGCCAACAGTGCCTTTTGAATGACTTCCTCCAGCGTGTTTTTGACATACAGAATGTTTACTAAAGTGCTTAGCAAAACCCTGTGCCTTATTCGTTGCACCTTTATTGGAAGCGCCATTCGTTTGAGCGGCTTTGGAACTCATCATGTTAACAGTGTTAGTCATTATCATTGCCTCAGTTGGATTTGAGCGCTTAAATACGCTTTGTTCAAAGCAATGATCTTCACAATTGATGATCAATTCAATCTGGGCAGATTACCTGTGTTGATGTGGAATGACCTTAGCTCGCGTATAAACTACTTAGTTTAAATCCGTAGTTTGCGAGCAGAACCGAAAGTTCCAGTCTATCGACCAAGCATAAACGTTTTAGCGCCTTCCTTGCCAAAATATCTCGCCATAATAGATGGGCTTGCGTTCTTAAAATTCAGGATAGTAAGGCCAGTGGTTGCGTTATCCAGTTCGCGCCACTCCGCAAAGCCTGTAAATCTGCAACCACAATTGGCATAATGTCTAAACAGAACAGGAAGATTTCTCTGGCCGCCCTCGAAACCTTTTACCAGGTTTCCAAGAGAGGCAAAGGATCTGCAGGCATCTGCAAGGCGGTCAATTTCCACTTCTTTGGGTAGCTTAAGGTCTAATTGCCGTTTCGGTTGGATATGCGGCATCATTCCTTCTTCCGGAAAGTTTTTCATAATGAAGCGGCGAACCAGTTCTCGTGAAATAGGATTGAACCGCTTTCCCATTGTAACAGGACCAAAGAGATATTTGATTTTTTTCGATCGGTTCGGAACCTCCAGAAAACCCCGCCAAAGCAACATTAATGGAGAAAAACTCTTTTGATATTCCGGCAAAATCGCTGCTCTTCCAAGCTCCATTGCATTTGGCAGAATCTTCCTGAATTCCGGAGAAAGTTTGAAAATACTGTCGGTTACGAGCTGTTGCGAAGAATTTGAATCCGGCAAGATATATCGATACGTGCCGACCAGTTTCTGGGCTTGATCATCCCACAACAGCAAATGGCAGTAAAAATCATCATAGATATCGCGCAGTTCCTGAGGCGAAGCCACGTCTGTTTCACTGGCATAAGCACGATATCTGATTTCACAAATTGTACTAAGTATATCATCGGGAACGCCAGGCCCTACAGTGTAAATCGTGTAGCCATTTTGCTTTATGAGGACTTCATGGTTTTCCAGTTTTCCGAGCAGCTTTAACCCAGAGATCGGCGCAGAAACACGAGCAATTCTCTGCGTCTCCTCATCGGTACGCAACTCCGGTTGAATAAGCTCGGGCAAATCCGGTAGTTTGGGACTACCAGTCTTCATGGAATAAACCATGCTGCGCGCAAAGTTCCCAACCGAAAGACTTCTTGAAACCTGATCCAGTTGGCTTGCAGGAACTGGTGTCCCCACCCGGAAAGAAAAGTTATGACCACCGCGCAGAAACTCGCGCAATAACATATAGGTTCGGATCCTTGGATGAATGAGCCCTGACAAATTAAACAGGAGCGAATTTCGCCCGGAAATGTAAAGCGGCACCAGATCGCCACCGCTTACCCTTACAAAACTACGGACCTGATCAGTCCAGTTTGAATCTGAAATAGTCCAGTCCGACGTTTTCAAATGTGAGCATATCCGACCTGGAAATAAAGCAAGGTCACCACCGCTACGCAAATGTTGCAACGCTTCTCCAACCGATTTCCTGTTCATGGCCTGTGTATCGCGCGCCATGAAGGGATCGACAAACAGTAACCGCGGATCGTTCAACTGGGTTGCAGAAAGAAGCTTATTTGCAAAAATCTTGATGTTGGGTCTTCGTGACGTCAATAATCGAAACAGGGCAAACGCATCCGGCAACCCGTAAGGATGATTTGCAACAAACACCTTTGGCCGGTCATCCAGGTTTTCCAATATCTCGGGATTTTCTACAGTCCAATTAATATTCAGGCGTTCAAATAATTGGTCGATTGTTTTGTCAGGTGTAGGCCACGGGCGGCCGATATCTTCCATCAATGCGTTTATACGGTTAATGCCCACAAGCTTCTCGATCGCCTGCTCCACTACCGGATTAATAGATTTGTCATCGTCCAATCCAATAGCTTTTCGGGTTGAGAGATAGGGAGCGTCAGATCGTGATGGTTCTTGCGACATGAATAGGCCTTTGATTCGACAAAGATTGTGCCCTACTTAACGTATGCGGCGTCTATATGATATTATTGTGACGAGGTAACTTGTGCACAGCAAATAAAATACGCATTCCATGCCTCGTCATTAAAACCCAATTCTAAACGTAAATATACGAGGAAAACGATGTTACGAATGAAGTTTTTGTTCAAATTAGCGTTTGCATTTGGATTGCTCATTTCTTTGGCAGTGTCACAAACGCTTGCTCAGGATGTCGCTGATTCGGTCGCCCCTGAATTTGCAACCGGCAAAACTTCGAAATCGCTTGTGAGAACAAAGTCGCACATGGTTGTAGCAGCAAACCCGCACGCCAGCCGTGCAGGAAACGATATTTTGTCAAAAGGCGGGAATGCGATTGACGCTATGGTCGCCGTTCAACTTGTACTGGGGCTTGTCGAACCCCAGTCTTCCGGCCTCGGCGGAGGTGCGTTTCTGTTGTACTACGACAATAAGCAAGAAAAACTTATTACGTTTGATGGTCGCGAAACGGCACCGGCTGCTACTACTGCGGACATGTTTTTAGACGAAAATGGGCAACCGCTTTTCTTCTTCGATGCGGTGATTGGCGGAAGATCAGTTGGTACACCCGGCACGGTAAAGTTGCTGCACGATGTACACGCACTTCATGGCAAGTTGGATTGGAATGTTCTCTTTGAGCACGCAATCAAACTTGCGGAGGAAGGGTTTGAGATTTCTCCCCGGCTCAACCAGTTGATTTCTTACGCGGCAGAAAGTCTGTTTCGCTATCAAGCCACGCGCGACTACTTTTTAAGCGAAGAAGGGGTTCCGTTATTTGTAGGTACAATCGTCACCAACAGTGCCTATGCTAAGACATTAAAGGCGATTGCAGAAGGTGGCTCCAATGCCTTTTACACCGGCAAAATAGCAGACGAGATTGTAGCTACGGTTCAAAATGCAGAAGGAAATCCTGGCGTTTTGGATAGACAGGACTTAGCTGATTATACGATTAAGGAGCGTGAGGCAGTCTGTTATGAATATCGTGAGTACGATGTTTGCGGGATGGGACCACCCTCTTCCGGCGCGTTAACAGTTGGCCAAATTCTAGGAATATTGGAAGCACATGATCTGGCTGAGTATGGTCCTTCTAACCCAACATCCTGGCGCCTGATCGGCGATGCGACACGCCTTGCTTTTGCAGATCGCTCTGTTTTTATGGCCGACAGTGATTTTGTTAAAATGCCTAAGGGACTTTTAAATCGCGGGTATCTTCGGGATCGGTCGCAGAACCTGAACCGTGAAGATGCGATGCAACCTGATGATGTTACACCCGGAAACCCGCCATTTGACGAAGCTCGGCATCTTGCACCCGACAATTCCATTGAACTGCCCTCCACAAGCCATTTTTCAATTGTGGATGATGAAGGCAATGTGGTCTCTATGACTACCACAATTGAAAACGGATTTGGTTCCCGTCTCATGGCTGGTGGCTTTCTGCTCAATAACGAAATGACCGATTTTTCATTTCTACCGGAGTATGACGGTAAACCGGTTGCTAACCGGATCGAACCGGGGAAGCGCCCACGCTCCTCTATGGCACCAACGATTGTGTTTAAGGATGGCAAACCTGTACTAGCAATCGGCTCACCTGGTGGAAGTCGTATTATTCCCTATGTAGCAAAAACCCTCATAGCCTGGATCGATTGGGATATGGATATTCAACAGGCAATCGAGCTACCCCATCTGGTCAATAGATTTGGGAAGTACGATTTAGAGGCAGATACGCCAGCAGTAAGCTTTCAAAAACCACTTGAAAGACTGGGATTTGAAGTAGAAATCCGCAACTTAAATTCCGGCCTGCATGGCATTGAAATCACGCAGGAGGGATTGGAAGGTGGGGCTGATCCGAGGCGAGAGGGACTTGCGATTGGCAAATAGGTGTTCCAGTGCCAATCTTTTCCGTTATCCATCTATGTTAAGCGCGAACGATCCGCTTCATATTATCAACAAGCTTCTGTTGTTCGCCGCTGAGCGCGGTAATTTCGGCAAGATATTCAGATTCGTTGCTACCGAACCGGCTTGAAAGAACAGATACTACATTCTTTGAACTTGCGTTTAATGCATCCATCCGCGCAATCATTCTGGCTTTGTTACAGAGTGCTTTTGAGGGTGGATATTCAATTTCACTTCCGGGACGAATCATTATCTGGTACTCGCTACTTGTCGATATATAATTATGAGGTAGATAGCTTTGTATTGAAACTAGATTGACAAAGCTTGGTTAAAAATCCCTAAAGTAATTGTACCGAACTGAATATTTAGACAATATATTGCTACACGTATAGGCAATCTATGGAGAGGCAGACCCATTGGAAAAACTGGCGTTTTTAGCCAGCGATACGAATGATGCTCAGGCAGCGCTTGAGAAATTGGTTAGTATTTACGGCAATTATGATGTGACGGAAGCCGATGCGATTGTCGCGTTAGGCGGGGATGGATTCATGCTTCAGACACAGCATCAGTTCATGAGTTCCGGTATGCCGATCTATGGAATGAATAAGGGTACAATCGGGTTCTTGATGAATGAATACCGAACCGACAATTTACGCCAACGTGTTGCCGGTGCCCTGCGAAGTAAAATCAGACCTTTAAAAATGCAGGTTAAAGATGGAACCGGCGAACGTCACGAAGCGATGGCAATCAATGAAGTGTCCTTGCTCCGCCAATCGTATCAAGCTGCAAGTCTTTCGATTACCATTGATGGCAAAACGCGGCTTAGTGAACTTGTTTGTGATGGTTTAATGGTGGCGACACCTGCTGGCTCAACCGCCTATAACCTCTCAGCCCATGGCCCTATTCTGCCGATTGGCGCACCGCTTTTGGCTTTGACGCCTGTTAGTGCGTTTCGTCCGCGCCGTTGGCGCGGTGCTTTGCTGCCCAATACCTCAGAGGTTGTTATCAAAGTAAACGAACCAGAGAAGCGACCCGTTAATGCTGTTGCTGATCATACAGAATTTAAATCTGTTTCAGAGGTACATGTGACGCTGGATGATAAGAACAATGGACTGATCCTTTTTGATCCGGATCATTCCTGGGACGATAGAATTCTAGCTGAACAATTTCAGTATTAGAGCGCTTTGCCTACTAATTGACAGATCTAAGCCCAATCAGGCAGCCCTTGGTATTGGCTCTTGCTGGGAAACACGTGCATTCGGTTGCAATGTTTCATTTACATAATGATCAATAAAATTATCGATTATTAGAGCTTCGTCTGGCGATAAAGTCTGATTGCCTTCAATCGCATTTATCTCCGCCATAATCAGATCCAAAGAGATTTCATTATCAATGATTTCTGCATCTTGAATGTCAAATACTTCAGATTTGGATTGAATTTCCAGTTTTTCTAAGGCCATTTCCGAGGTTGTGATTTCTTCGACTTTCATAATTGCACTTTGGCGAGCCGTTTCTGAAGAAATCTGCCTTAGTAAAACAATCAGTTCGTCATCAATTGCATGCCCACCGGCTGCAACCATTTCCAACACTTCCTTTGTCACCATAAACGGTAACCGAGCCTGGTTTATCTTGGAGCCGGAATTGAGTAAGCGCTGCCAAATTGTGACTGCCTTGTGAAAGATTTCAAATGCTGATTTTGGCAATCCTGCCCGGTAATACAAAGCCTTGAACGCAGAATATCTGTTTTTCAGGAGAATTGCTTCTACACGACTGACTTTAACACCACTAAGCACAGAAAATGAACTTGCAACCAAACTGATGTTACCCATGCAAATTGCACGGAGTAAAAACTTAGCTGTCACTCTCTCCTCACCCACTAACTGGTGAGCAATTTTTGATACGTCATCACAATCAGCATGGGCAGCAAAAATAATCGATGCTTTATCACAAGCCTCTTTTGTTGATTTTTCCGCACGTGTTTTTGAAAGCCAACCCTTTGAAACCACAATGCTGGAAAGAGATTGTCCCAATTTACCGATCAACAGGTGACGGGTTTCAGCTGACAGCAGATCGCATTCCAACAATAAATTACGCGTTTCTGCTGATTGTCCGAACCTTTCGGCAATAGTGTGAAGATCAATAGATGAAAAATCTGTAATGGGGTTCATCAACAAGCCAACTATGGCCTCTTCACAACCGGTTTTGCAGATTGCAGTTACAATTGACTTGGAAAGCCAAGGACGACATGAAATCGCAATCTGACTTTCCCTACTGCCGTTTTGTAAATAGTGAATAAGCTCCGCATCATGAAAAACCGGAGATTGCGATAAAACAACCATAGCGATTTCCGAGCTATCTGAGGCCAATGTTGCGATAAGATGCTTGGGAGCTCGCGCATGCGCGCCGAAACTTTCAGCTATTTCCAGCCGTACTACCGGTGCATTATCATCAAGCAAAAGGGTAAGCGCTTCTTCGATTTCTTCCAGAAATTCCGGCTCAGTATTTCGATCTAGGCAGGATCGCACCAACGATCTAGCGGCTTCAACACGATCAATTGTAGAGGCGGTTTTTATCCACTCCAGGAAATATTCGATTACCATAACTCAATCACTCAACTATAAACTCATTGAACGTTGCCAAACTCAAATTCTTGCAGCGTTCATGCCTTTTTATACCGTCGAATGATTAACGATCAGTTCACCATAACCTATAACCTGACATTAAGGATTTTTACCTCCGTGGCAGGCTGAAATTACGGCCAGGAAGGTCTTGGCCTTTCATGAAACGCATTGGAATAGCCAAAATCCAGATATCCAAGACGGGTTATCGGGTCAGCAAGAACGACATCAAACCTACCGTCCTTAATTACAGCCTCATCTATATGAATTCCCACTACCTGGCCTAATGTAATTACCGCACCGGTTTTATTGCCGGAGATATCTACCGTTTCAATCACACCCGTAACTTTACACTCCAGAGCAGCATAGGCTTCTGCGACCCGTGGAGGGCTTACAAATTCACTCGGCTCTGATTTGATATTGAAGTGTTCAAATTCACTGACACCGGGAGGGGCGGGAATGCTGCTTGCATTCATCGCTTCAGACAGGCTACGACTGGCATAATTGCAGACAAACTCTTGACTTTGCGCTGCGTTGCGAGCGCTGTCTTTGAACCCTTCCGACGAAAACATCACCATTGGCGGCATCCCGCCAACCGCATTGAAAAAGCTATAAGGGGCAAGATTTGCAATACCTTCTGGCGAGACTGTCGAAATCCAGCCAATCGGACGTGGCGCAACAATCGCTTTAAAAGGGTCGTGTGGCAGCAGGTTCCGATCTCGGTTTTCCGGCCTGAAAAACATCACAATTTTCTCCATATAATCATCGGGTCAAGACCCTAGCGGTAGGAAATAATGGATCAGAATTAAAATACAATCAGAAAGACATGCTTCTTTGGCTTGAATTATGCTCCGATTTCAGGTTTTTAAGAAAAAAACATCGAGTCCAATGCGCAAGCTACTTACCCTAATTTCAATTGTTCTCCTGGCCATATTTGGTCAGATGAACCTTGCACTGGCACAAGACGGCACAAACGAGAAAAAGCAACGCATTTTGTTTCATGCCCGGCTTAGTAACGGCACTCCAATTCTTCAAGATGGCGTTGAGTGGCGTATTTTCGATGCGGATAAAAGCAAAAGCGGAAATATTGAAGAACTTGCGTTTACAGTCGGCGGTTCAAAAGCCTTTAACATCGGGCCTGGAGATTACCTTGTCCACGCAGCTTACGGCCATGCGGGCGCGGTTCGAAAGATCACCGTTTTGGATCAACCTGCACAGGAAGAACTAATTCTAAATGCGGGTGGTTTACGGCTTTCAGCCACGACAACAGATAATTTACCCGTTCCCGCCCGAATGCTGAGGTTTGAGGTTTTTGAAGATACAATCAATCAAAACGGTGAGCGTCGTTTGATTGCCAGGGATGTGCGATCCGACAAAGTTATTGCCTTGCCTGTGGGAACCTATCATGTGGTTTCGCGCTATGGAAACTTGAATGCAAGCGTTCGCGCTGATCTGCGCGTTGAACCTGGCAAATTAACAGAAGCAAGCCTTCAACACCGTGCCGCACAAATCAGCTTTCGCCTGGTCCGCAGTTCTGGAGGCGATGCCGTTGCCGATACGGCCTGGTCAATCCTTACGCAAAATGGTGAAGTTATCGAAGAAAGTAACAGCCCATTTCCGCGCATGGTTTTAGCTGAGGGAAATTACTCTGCAATAGCAAAGCATAATGAAGCGGTTTACAGTCAGGATTTCCGAGTGCGCGCTGGCTTTAATGCTGATGTCGAAGTCATTGCTCCAAATTAGGGTCCAAACTCTATGAGTTTCACAACTGTACCACAACGCCCAGCCCGCCTAAATCGCAGCCAATTGGCTGTTCCCGCCTCGCAGCCACGGATGATTGAAAAAGCGTCAAACAGCGATGCAGATATAGTCTTTCTGGATTTGGAAGATGCAGTCGCGTCTGCAGACAAAGAGACCGCGCGCCGTAATGCAATCGAGGCTGTGAATTCAATAGATTGGGGACCGCGCTCAATTTCGGTCCGAATTAACGGACTTGATACCCACTACATGTATCGCGACTTGATTGATGTAGTCGAAGCCTGCGGGCAGAAGCTTGATCTGATAATGGTCCCGAAAGTGGGAACCGCTGCAGACGTATATGCTGTCGATATGCTTCTAACCCAGATTGAAGCAGCGAAGGATTTTCAAAACCGGGTTGGTTTGGAACTGCTGATTGAGTCAGCACTTGGCATGCAGAACATTAG
>JBCCBE010000004.1:0-70079 GCA_039814425.1 Pseudomonadota bacterium | reverse complement strand
TTACAAAGATGCATCCGGTTTTTGTGAACGCAATATCGAAACCTGCCTCACAGGTCAGGCATTTCTGTACAAAGTTGGCCAAACATTTTCGATAGATACAAAAGTCGTCAAACCAGACAATGCTCGTCTTCCTGCAGGTTAAATAGGAATACCCCGCTCAGGCTTTAGTTTATCGCGATTATAACGAGTGACCTTATCAATTGCGCCTTAATCGACAGAAATCGCTTTCCTGCAGAGCACGACGCTGGTTATTGTGGAAAATCTCCTATATCCAAATTGTAAATAGGCGTCTTTGAATGGTCAGCGGCATGGATATAGAAGAAATTATAGAGAACTTCGAGTTTCTGGATGACTGGGATGACAGATACAAATATCTGATCGAAATCGGCAATGCACTGGAAGCCTTTCCTGAAGATGCACAATCCAATGCAAACAAGGTTCAGGGCTGCGTTAGTCAGGTTTGGGTAACATCTGAATTTAGCGATGAAGAAGACCCTGTTCTTCATATCCGCGGAACTTCTGATGCGTTTATTGTACGCGGCCTTGTCGCAATTGCACTGGCAATTTTTTCAAACAAGTCTGCCTCTGAGATTTTGCGAACAAATGAGCGCGAAGTGTTTGACCGGATTAACCTCTCGGAGCATATTACGCCGCAACGTTCCAATGGCCTCAATTCACTTGTTCAACGGATCAAGCAGGATGCACAAAACGCACTGGCCAAGTAATGTATAGTTCGTATCAAATGCTCATCTGCGGACGATTGTCTTGTGCCGCCCACCCTTTTATAAATTCTGTCCGTGGGCCGTCATCAATTATTCCATAATGACGCGCGAGTGAAGATAGGGCTGTTTTCAACATCAGCTTTGCGGAACGCGCTGGCCACTGCCTTTCGCGTTCAACATGTTCAAGCCCCTTGAGAAAGCAACAAGCATCAACGACTACTCCTGCAAGTTCCGGTTCAAGAGCCCGGATGGCTTCATTGAAGCGGTTTCTTGCATCAACCGCAAAATCGGACAAATCAGTCGCGGTGTTACTTGCTGTATTCTTACTTCCTTTCGAAATCACTGGCTCATACTGCATCGTCAGTTTAGGCTGCAATTGCGCACGTTCAAAGTCGCTGCGCAAACGCTCGCCTGCCTGATATTCTTGAACCGAGATATACCGCATTCCTGATTTGTCACGGCGGCAATAAAGACGCATCAGGGGAGATTCTTCCGCATTGTGTTTTGGTATTTTGGCATGGTTTCCAGCAGATACAATCACAGCGTCATTGCCGTTTAGCTCACCTGATAGTCGGTGAAGCGCAGCCAGGCCCGGTTGAGTGACGACCAAGTTTTGATCTCTAACTTCAATCAATTTCCTTGCAAGGAGAAAGGTTTGGACTTCCAATGGGAATGCCAGCCGCTGCCCGTTGTAAAAAACAAATAACTTGCTGGCGCATTCTTCATAACTCAATCCATCGCCAACTCTCTTGGAAAGCAGTTTCAACAAGCGGTTAGCTTGGCGTTTGAGTACACGCAAATCCTTTTTCCATGAAGCCATGATTCAATCCCTTGCCTTCAAGGCCATGGACAGGCTGGCGACAATTTTTAAGGTTTCTTCCAGTTCCACCAGTGTTTGGTCAAACTTAGGATTATCTCTTAGATCTTCCACCAACCGACAGGCATGACCAATTGTAGTTCGATCCTTTCTGTAAGCTTTTGCAATCTCCACCAGAGACATGGACAGGATTGTATGCATTAAATAACAAGATACCTGCCTGGCGCGTGACGTTGCCTGATTACCACGATAACACTGCACCAGATCGTGTACATTTACGTTTAATGTTAGAGCGACAAGTCTGTTTGTGATTTCAAAAAGGTGCTGGTGTTCATGTCTTATCAGTTTCAACGGAAATCCTTGAACGTTTTGATCCGACTTAAGATTACAGGCACTAGGTTTTGAAGAAAACCTGACTTTATTTGGCGAATACGCAGATAACAAATGCACCATTTTCCCCTTACATCATTTAAGATTATTTTCCTATTTTTACTATAAATTGGAAATGCGGGAGAAAATCTCTACTGGAATTCAAAATGAAAATTAGATTATGATATATTTATCAAATACTTAACTGAATCAACTTTGAATGTCTTTTTTAAGTTATCCTCTCAGTAAAATCGATTGATCGAGGAAATAATCAAATTTAACAAGTAAGATAAAGCAAGGGTACGGCAAAAAGCGCTTCCGATTGCAGGCTAACATTCGATCAGATTGCCTACAAAACAACGGAGGTTTTAGTGACCTTCCAGATGGCCAAGGCAGGCGATTTAGCAAACAAACGATGCGCCTGCGATGCAGTTTTATCCGCTAGTGCCAAAGCGTTTGCAGCATAAATCGAGTAGTACGTTATTTGGCAAATTCTCAACGATGTTGATTTGTTCAGTCAACAACAGCAGAACGCAACGTGTTCAAATACGACATCTGAACCCGGGTAGGAGATTTCATCCGAAGAAATTTTTAGCTTAACGTTTTTTAATTTTGGTGCCTGGTTTTCTACCAAGTCCCATTTCGCGTGCAAGCTGCGAGCGTGCCTTTGCATAGGCCGGAGCTACCATAGGGTAATCAACCGGTAGACCCCATTTTTCGCGGTATTCTTCTGGTGATAGATCAAAGTGACTTTTTAGATGTCTCTTTAGGGATTTGAACTTTTTCCCGTCTTCCAGGCAAATTATGTACTCATCATGTACCGATTTTTTCACCGGAACAGCAGGTTTACCTGCCGCGGCAGATTTCTTGCCATTTGAATCTGAAATGCGGTCTAATGTTGCATGAACCTCACTGATCAGATTCGGCAATTCGATGGTAGAAACCGGATTGTTAGAAACATAAGCAGAAACAAGTTCTGAAGTCAGTTCAAGAAGATGAAGCTTATCAGCGCCTACCATCTCATTATTTTCTACTGGGACATTCATTGGACTGCTTCTCCCTGAAAAAAGTCTTTTCTCACACAGGTTTTATTATTTGCCTCAAACTCATCATATGATCGGATATCAGGGTATAGTAAAGCAAATTTCTGTATGTTCAGGTCGAATTTCAGAAGAAATTCAGAAAATAATCGCTATAAATCAAAATATTAGGGAATTATTCCTTTGTGCTTAATATCCCAATACTGCATTCCTTGTATTGAAACTGAAAAGGAAACTTAAAGCGTCAAGTTTAAGAAACGTGATATTAAACGGTAAGGTTTTCTCCCTTCAGATTTGCATCATTTCCAAATAAAACATGGGCCGGAGCGCGCTTTTAGTTGACCTTGTCAACATTAATAACTGAGTGGCGATTTCACATGTATTTGCCTTAGCAACCTGCTATTTAAATGCTGGCTTAAAATTTGATTCAGGAGACGGATAACCTAATTTATATCACCCTGCATCCAATAAAGTTGCTGACCAACACAATGACCGGTATTTTGCGCTCAGAACAGAAATGTATAGTGCAGGCTGTGATGTGGATTTAGGGCCTATGTTTTCAGATAGGCGCCAGTCAACTGAATTGAGATACGGTGTGAATAGCCATGCCTTGGACTTAAAACCAGATAATGATGATCGGAAAAAAATAGACATGACGCAACATTTTCCTGCGCCGGCAAATGCACCCGCTGCTGACAAAGAAAGCTTCAGCCAAACGGTACATGGAATTGAATTAGTTGATCCCTACCAATGGTTACGGGCTGACAATTGGCAAGAAGCAATGAGGGAGCCTGAAAAACTGCCCGATGCGATCAAGAATTATCTTTCTGCTGAAAACAATTATTACGAAGCTTGCATGGCTGATACGGAAAAATTGCAAACGCGACTTATCTCAGAAATGCGTGGGCGTATCAAAGAGGAAGACAATTCTGTACCGGTCAAGCAGGGGCCATATGCCTATGCATGGAAATTTGTAGAGGGTGGTGAGCATCCAATCCGAATACGAACCGGACGAAACGGCGGCGATGAAACCGTCTTGCTGGATGTCAATAAAGAAGCTGAAACGCATGATTATTTTGAACTTGGCTTTGTAGGTGAAAACCCCTCACATTCGATCATGGCCTGGAGCCGAGACATTTCGGGCGCAGAATATTATGATCTGGTTTTCCGTGATCTTGTTACTAGCACCGACAGTGAATACGCTTTGAAAGATGTCGGTTCTGTGGCCTGGGGCGACGACCAGACCCTTTTCTACAGCAAAGTTGATGAAAACCACAGACCATCGAAAGTCTATCGACATATACTCGGCAATGATCAATCATCCGATGTTCTCGTTTACGAAGAAAAAGACCCAAGGTTTTATTGCGGCGTTGGGCGCAGTCGTTCCGGTGACTATATATTTCTTTCAGCGGGTATGAATGATCAGGATGAAATCCGGTTTATTCCAACCAGTCAACTTGATGGTGAACCGACATTAATTGAACCTCGCACTGAGGGCCTGGAATACTCAGTGGATCACCAGGGTGAAAATTTCGTAATTCTTACCAATGCCAATGGCGCAACAGATTTTAAGATCGTGTCAGTACCTATTAAGACACCAGGAATTCAGAACTGGCGCGAGGTTGTTGAACATAAACCTGGGCGTATGCTTCTTTCGATTGATGCCTATGCAGACTGGCTGATCTGGATGGAGCGGGAAAATGCTCTGCCAAAAATCTGCTTTATGAATACGGCCGGTGATATAGATGATATCGTATTTGATGAGCAAGCATATGCGCTTGGCGTTTCTCCCAGTCCTGAATTCGATCAGGATATTTTGCGCTTCACCTACTCATCACCAACCACACCGACACAGGTCTATGAATTTGACCTTCAAAGTCAAACCCGCGAATTTCTGAAGCAAACTGAAATACCATCCGGCCACGATAATGCGGATTATGTTACCCAAAGAATTTTTGCAAAGTCTCATGACGGTGCCAAAGTTCCGATTACAATTCTCTATCACAAAAGCACAAAACTGGACGGTAGCGCGCCGTGTCTCCTTTACGGGTATGGATCTTATGGCATGTCTATGCCTGCTGGGTTTTCCGCTAACCGTTTGTCGCTGGTAGATCGAGGTTTTATATATGCAACAGCTCATATCAGAGGCGGACAGGAAAAAGGCCGGGCCTGGTATGAAGATGCAAAATTCGGTAAAAAACCCAACACATTTCATGATTTCATTGCCGCGGGTGAAACTCTGGCCACAGAGAGTTTCACCAAGCGTGGCAACATCGTTATTATGGGTGGGTCGGCCGGTGGACTGCTTGTTGGGGCATGCGTGAACATGGCGCCGGATCTTTTTGCCGGAGTAATTGCTGATGTACCATTTGTAGATGTATTGAATACTATTTTGGATGATACCTTGCCCTTAACACCTGGTGAGTGGTCTCAATGGGGAAACCCGATCGAGAGTAAACAGGCGTTTGATGATATCCGTGGTTACTCTCCCTACGACAATCTGAAGGAACGTGATTACCCTGCAATGTTGGTAACCGCCGGCGTTTCTGATCCCAGGGTAACCTATTGGGAGCCTGCAAAATGGGTTGCAAAACTGCGCACCCTGAAGACGGATAACAACGTCCTGATGCTGCGTACCAATATGACCTCCGGTCACTTTGGAAAGTCCGGTCGCTTTGCTGCCCTTGAAGATGCAGCACGTTCATATGCTTTCGCGCTTAAAGCGGTTGGTAAAACTTAGACTACTACAGCAGTTAGAGATATTTTTATTTCGTTGATCAACAATAGTTGACACAGTGTAACCACTTCGTTGCTCGACCAGGCTGGTTCTCTGCCTATATCAATTACAGCAGCAGGCCCAAATCGGCTTGCCTTGCGAATAGTGTCCATACCAATCGATCAATGAAGGGAAATTTCACATGAAGAAACTATTAGCTGCAGGCCTAATTGCAACATTTGCCTTTGCTGGCTCCGCTATCGCTGCTGATAAATACGTCCTTGATGCTAGCCATTCACAGGTCATTTTTGAATATGATCACCTCGGCTTTTCAACAACCTACGGCATGTTTTCCGGCTTTACCGGGGACATTTTGTTCGACACAGAGAATCCGAAAGCTTCCTCCGTCAACGTTATAATAGATACCGAAACACTTTTCACCGGCTGGGACGGACGCACGAAACACTTTCTCGGTGGTGATTTTTTTGACGCATCTAAAGCACCAAAAATTACTTTTTCAAGCACCGGTATAAACGTAACCGGAGAGAACACCGCAATCATCACAGGTGATCTAACGATGAACGGAATTACAAAATCTGTTGAACTGGATACCAAGATGAATAAAAAGGGAATGCATCCTCGGGCGAAGAAAGAATGGGTTGGTTTTGATGCGAGCACCACTATTGTTCGCTCTGAATTTGATATGGGCCTTGCCGCACCTTTCGTAAGCGATGAAGTTGTACTGGAAATATCAATCGAAGCTGAAAAACAATAAACAATCGTAGTTTGTAGATTTAAAGCCCGCTCCTCTGATTGGCGGGCTTTTTTGTGCCTTACTCAGAACGACTAGCTTTTAGTTCAACCATTATTTTGACGTCAAATGTAACTGAAGCTTCATCAGCAAACCCTGCAGCACCCACGGCGTAATCCATCCGGTTAATAGCAATGAAAGCCGACATGGATGCTAGATTGCCCTGAATGTCCAACGTAAACGGCAGGTCCAACGGCACTTTCTTTCCGTGTAATTGTAAGGTCCCCTTTGCAACATAGCCACTTTCAGTTTCCATAAATTCTTCAGAAGCAAATACCGCTTCGGGATATTTTTCCACATCGAGAAAATCCGCGCTCTTTGCCTGAGTTGTGACACCGCCAAGCGAAAGCGAGTTGGTATCAATGGAGACGTTAACGCGGGCATCGCTAAGATTTTCGGCATCAAAGACAATACTGGCGTCCCAATTGCCAAACTCCCCTTTTACAGGTGAGCCCAGTTGAGAAATCTCAATCCCTAAAGAACTTTGCGAATGATCAACGATCCAGCGGGACCCATCAGAGAGGGAACCTTGCACTGCGACTTTAGGTGCATTGGCCACTGAAACAGAATTTCCGCTCAATTTTCCAAGATTAGAGAACTGAACCGACGCACCGACCAGGAAAAGCAATGGAAATACCATAACCGCGGCGATGGCTGTATTGCTGTGAGAGGGTTCTAATACTCTCAACGTTGCACTTGTAGTACTTTTAAACGGGATCATCCGCGACAGCGTTTCGTCACGTTCCAGAACAGCATGCTTTAAAGCCCCTGCGATATGAAGCAACACAGACGCTCCCATCGAAAATGCCAGAACGAAATGCATCAAGCCGGTATATTGCGAAAGCAGAACAGATTTTGGAATAAAAGGCATGCCATCAGGAAACGGTCCCCAGATAGGAGCAAAACCAACACTGGACGCATGATGCACGAAGCCGACCACTGGAACCAGAATAATCGAAATGTACAAAATCCAGTGTATAAAACCAGCTGCAAAGGTTTCCAGTTTTCTTTCTGGATGAAGTGCCGCGGGCTTTTCTGAGAAGAAAGCCCAGAAAACGCGAATAACAGCAATAGTGAGCGCTGCCATACCTAGCGTTTTGTGAAGGCTGTAAAGCCAGACCTTTTGACTAATTTCCACGCTCGAACTGATTGGCAAGTCATGCATATAGATGCCAAGCGGCATAAGTGTGAGAATCAAGATTGCCGTTGCCCAATGTAGCATCTGAGCAATGCTGCCATAACGTTCTTTTGTATTCAGAACTCCTGGCCGGGGCATACGCTTTTCTCCGTTTTGCTTCAAAGTATAATATTGGCGCAGATTACCAATTTTCCAACTCCTGAAACATTAGACACACAGTCAATAGAATGTGACTTATCGCTATTCCACTCTTTCTGAACGATAAACAAAAACCCCGGCAGGATGCCGGGGTCGTAAATCATTTTACCAAAGGATCATAATCCGTCAGTTACTCGAAAAGCTATGAAGTTGCCCCTTCATACATTTCCAGGACGTATTCCCAGTTAATAAGGCTATCAACAAATGCCTCGAGATATTTTGGACGGGCGTTGCGGTAGTCGATATAATAGGAATGCTCCCATACATCACAGCCCAAAATTGGTGTCGCGCCATGCACCAATGGGTTTTCACCGTTCGGCGTTTTCATGATTTCTAATTTGCCGTCTTTGACCGCAATCCAGCACCAGCCTGAACCGAACTGGGTGGCGCCTGCTGCCATAAAGTCAGCCTTAAACTTGTCATAGCCGCCAAGATCGGAATCAATTGCTGATTGCAATGCGCCCGGCAGGCTTGTGCCGCCACCGTCTTTCTTCATCCAATGCCAAAAGTGGATGTGGTTGTAATGTTGCGCTGCATTGTTGAACAGGCCCGGATTATTGCCATGGCTTTCGCGAACAACATCTTCTAGTGATTTTCCTTCAAGACCGGAACCTTCAAGCAGGTTATTGCCGTTGGTAACATAGGCCTGATGATGTTTGTCATGATGAAACTCCAAGGTTTCGGCTGACATAAACGGGTCAAGCGAGTCATATGCGTACGGAAGATCGGGTAATTCAAAAGCCATTGGAAACTCCAAATCAGGTTGCTAGTATGTGTCTGAAACGAGAAGTAGTTCTTTTGTTCCCGATTGCCAATGGTTGTCGGCACTTTTGAAGGGGAAATCATGACAAAAGCCTATGTATTTGACGCGTACGGAACACTTTTTGATGTTCACTCGGCAGTTTCACGTCATGCGGATATTGTCGGGGATAATCCTGCTCGCGTATCTGAGGTCTGGCGCAACAAACAACTTGAGTACACTTGGGTACGCACAGGTATGAGCAGATACAAGGATTTCTGGACACTGACCGGCGAAGCACTTTCGTTTGCATTGAAATTTGTGCCAAGCAGTAACATGGACAGTTACCAGACATTGATGGATGCTTATCTGAGCCTTGAGTGTTATTCGGAAGTTCCAAAAGTATTGAAAAAATTGCGCGAAACGGGCGCAAAAACCGCTATTCTTTCCAATGGATCCCCTGATATGCTTTCAGCCGCTGTGGCATCCGCTGGCTTGACGCAACTGCTGGATGACGAATTCTCAATTGATGAAATCGCAGTGTTTAAAACCGATCCAGCCACCTATGCTATGGTGATAAATAAATACAACATTGAACCGGAAGAAGTCGCTTTTCAATCGTCAAATCGTTGGGATATTGCAGGTGCTTCCGCGTTCGGGTTTCACTGCAACTGGATAAATCGCACCGGTCAACCTGACGAATACACTGATTTGCCACCGGCAAACGTTCTAAGCGATTTAAATGGATTGGTCTAAAAAGGCAGAACGGGGCGTTCGCTTAGGTCACTAACCTAAAGTTTTGTTATATCCGGTTTGCCAGTCGCAGCCTTGGTAATCAGTGCGGAAACAAAATGCCTGTTTCCTTCAATTTCCGGCGCCTCAATTTTGGTTTTGGTTTCAACAACCGGAGAATACGCGCCCGCTTCAATCGCCTGTTCTTTCACGAACTGATCGAGATAGGTCTCTGCTGCCCCAAAAGCCTCTTTTTCACTTGCAAATACTTTCGGACCATCAGCAAAAAGGATTGTGAAGGAACCGCCACCATCGGCACTGCTTATCAAGATTTCGCGCGTGATGCGTACTTCACCTGCTACCGCACCGATGGCATTTGCCACATCGGCATGCTCAGGAACGATACAGTTACTTGAGAGTATCTCACCAATAGCAGGATAGTAAGTTCCTGCAGATGCACCCAAACCAACAAGCGGCCGGTCAAGTGAGAGTGAAAACTGCACAAATCCTTTCTGCCCGTAAAGGGCGCGCGCGATAAGTTCCTTTGCTCCCGGACCAATTGACGTGCCTTGTTCACTCATACAAGTATCAAGAATACAGTCGCTACTTTGTAGTGTGAGTTGATTTTTAACCTTGTATGCGAGCGCCTCAGCGGTTTCTGCGATCGGCTGTCCCATCTTGTCCTTGACCCGACAAAAGACATTTACCGCTTCCAAGGCGGCAGTGGCATTCCAATTGTCCTGAAGTCCCAGCACGTGCATGCAATCAGACGGGGTGAGCCCTGCCATTTCTGCCAGACCCCGCGATACAAGACGATTAAGCGTACCGGCTTCCGATGCGCCTTTTAACAGCTTATCCAATGCCTGAGGCTCTTCAGTCAGGCGGGCAAATAGTTTTTCCTCAGATAGTTTGAGTTCAACCGAAGATTTGTCCAGTCCTCTTTTTCGCATTGCAAAACGGCAGGCGTGCTGGCCTGGATTTTCCAACGCAAGCTGGCGCTTGAGATTATCAGCAATAATCTTGGAATATTGCAACGCCAACAAGCTGATCGGAATTTGACGGCGGGGGCCAAGGCTTAACTTGGTATCATTAGTTTCATCGACAGAGATAGCAGAATCACCACCAAGACCAAATGTGTGCATGGCAACTGCTTCAACCATAGTTACAAAACCACCAACCTTTGCACCTTCCGGTTCGATACGCGGCCATCCCTTGTCGAGGATTGCAACATCCGTAGTGGTTCCTCCGATGTCAGATACAATTGCGTCCTTCGTGCCGAGTAGGAACTTTGCACCAACCAGGCTGGCTGCCGGTCCCGACAGAATAGTCTCGATAGGCCGATGGGAGGCAAATTGAGCGCTTACCAGCGCACCGTCACCCCGCACGACCATCAGGGGTGCCAAAATGCCAATTGCGTTTATGTGACTTTGACAAGCCGAAATCAGATCATGGATGGCTGGCACCAACCGGGCATTCAGCAGCGTCGTCAGTGCCCGCTTTGGCCCTCCCAACTTTGTGGAAAGTTCATGACTGCAAGCGATCGGAAGACCGGTTTTTTCGCTAAGATAATCCCGTACCTTCAATTCATGCGATGCGTTGCGCACTGCAAAATACCCTGCGACAGCAAATCCCGAAACCTTATCAGCGTTTTGGCTGACAAATGCGTCTAGAGGTGACATATCCAGCGGTTGCTCATTGCCTTGTACGTTGTGTCCCCCTGGAATAAAGATTACCGGATCATCCCCTAAAGCCTCTTTCAAACCCGCCCTTTCCATATCGCTTTGGTCAAATCCGATCATGACCAGGGCGACACTTCCGCCCTTTCCTTCAACAAGAGCATTGGTTGCAAGGGTTGTGGAAATGGAAACGAGTTTGATATCCTGGGCTGCGTCCCTAGCTTCAGCCATAACCGCATTAACAGCGCCTGAAATCCCAATCGATAGATCATGCTTGGTCGTCAGCGACTTTGCTTTGGCGATTACACCTTTATCATCGCTGAACAAAACAGCATCTGTGTAGGTGCCTCCGGTATCGATACCAAGCAGTATTTCTTGCATGCGTTCAGCCGTAAATTTGCGTGTAATTCAAACCCATTCCAACTAGTGCACTAACGGACAAAAATCCACACCATTTATGGTACCAACTAAAACTTTAGCCACTGTTTCGCAGGCCAGCTGAAATACCGTTAATCGTCAACTGGATGCCGCGCAAGACCTTTTCATCTTCGCCTTCCTCGCGATATTTACGCATGAGTTCGACCTGCAAATGATTGATTGGATCAAGGTATGGGAACCGGTTCTTGATTGACCGATCAAGAAGCGGATTGGATTCCAGAAGCCGCGTTTGCCCGGTGATCTTGAACAGGGTTTCAACTGTCAAATGCCACTCCGACTCTATTCGTGAGAATATCTCCTCAGCCAGTTTCTTATCTGGAACCAGATCGGCATAACGTCTGGCGATGCCAAGATTAGTTTTGGAAAGTACCATATCCATGTTTGAAATCTGAGCCTGGAAAAACTGCCACTCTCTGAACATGCGCTGAAAGACATCGATAGCCTCGTCACCGTGACGCTCACAATAGGTTTTGACAGCCGAGCCGAACCCAAACCATCCAGGCACCATCAGCCGACATTGCGACCAACTGAACACCCAAGGAATAGCACGAAGGTTTTCAACCGCTCTGGTTTTTTTCCGCGCTGCCGGGCGAGAACCGATATTCAGGCTTGCTATCTCATTGATAACGGTTGCATTCCAGAAATAGTCAACGAAATTTGGTGTCTCATAAACAAGACCACGATAGGCTTCAAACGCTGCCTGTGAAACCTCATCCATTACTTCAATAAATTGTGGGTCAGGTTCTGGCCGCGCATCGTGCAACAAGGACGCTTCGAGCGTGGCAGCTGCGAGAATTTCGAGATTACGCCGACCAAGTTCAGGATTGGTATATTTCGATGATATAATCTCGCCCTGCTCCGTTAAACGAAGATGACCATCTACCGCACCGTTTGGCTGAGCTAAAATTGCGTCATAGCTTGGGCCACCACCGCGCCCGACTGTCCCGCCACGACCATGGAAAAGCCGTAATTTGACGCCGTGCTTCTTGAATATCTCGATCAGCTGGATTTCAGCTTTATACAGTTCCCAACCCGATGTGATAAAGCCACCATCTTTGTTACTGTCAGAATAACCAAGCATGATTTCCTGCACACCCATTGTGTCCACCAGACGTTTGTATTCAGGAATTGAAAACAAGTGATCCATAATCTGAGGACAGGCACGCAGATCTCCGATGGTTTCAAATAGCGGGATCAGATTCGTAGTCGTATGGCCTTCGGGTGACACAAGACCTGTCTGCTTCATGATGACTGCAAGTTCGAGTAAATCAGACGCACTTTGAGTATTTGAAATGATCGCGTTTCGAATGGCAGCTTCGCCATAGCGGCTTTTCAACTTAGTGGCCATTTTAAAGATACCCAGTTCTTTCTCACCTTCTTCGGAATAAGTCACATCCGGACGCAAGATAGGGCGGTAAATAGTCAATTCCTTGGATAAAAGTTTAATCCGGTCGGCTTCATCAAGTTCAGTATAATTCGTGCCGGGTTCTGCTGCTTCAAATAGTTCAGCTACCAATCGCTCGTGCACATCCGAGTTTTGACGCATATCAAGGGTCGCAAGATAAAACCCAAAACAATCAATCGCGCGGCGTAGATGACGCAACCGGCCTTGAGTTAAAAACTCAGAATTATTTACAATGAGAGAATCTCGAATGATATCCAGATCAGCAATCAATTCCTGGGCATTCTTGTACGGTTTAGCCCGTGCTAGGGGGGCCCGTGTTGTTTTTGACTTATCGATCTTGCGCAGATTTGCAGCAAGGCGATTATACATACCGACAATCGCTCTGCGATAAGGCTCCGTGTCGCGGTGGCTCGAACTGTCTCCTGATTTATCAGCAAGTGCCGAAAGTGCTTCGGATACCTCAATAATTCGGGTTGAAAGGGAAAGTTCGCCCCCTAGCTTGTGAAGTTGTTCAAGATAAAATCCAATGGCCTTTGCACTTTGTAGGCGCATTGCCTGTTCCATGACATTGGCATCAACAAACGGATTCCCGTCCCGATCACCACCGATCCACGCACCGATCTTAAAGAACGATTTAAAATTACAATCCTCGCTGCCACCCAGATCTGAAAGCTGATCTTCTATAAGGGTGTAGACATTAGGTAATTCCTTGAAAAAGGTATGGTCGTAATAGGCAAGACCGTTGGCGACTTCATCCAGAACATTAAGTTTCGTTTGACGGAGCAGGTTTGTTTGCCAAAGACCAAGGATTGCTCGCTTGAGTTTATTCTCGATATCCAGATTTTCTTCCGGTGTCCAACCTTCACGGTCACGCCGTGAAAGAAGGTCAGTCATTGAAATTTCACGGGCCATAGTTGACTGTCTGCGCACTTCTGTCGGGTGTGCTGTTAATACAGCACGCAAGTTTGCATCATTAAAAAACTGGATTAGCTCTTTTGGTGAAATGCCTTCTGCGGTTGCCCGCTCAAAAGCCTTTTTTATAGAACCGTCCCGGGCATCTGAGCCATGAATTTCATGGTAACGGGTACGGCGGATGTGATGCTGATCTTCCGCCATATTGGCAAAATGCGAAAAGTAACTGAATGCTCGAACCACATCCACAGCTTCGGTCGGGGAGAGGCTGTTTAAGATTTCTTCCAGTTCCTGTTTGGCGGACGCATCCCCATCACGAAGCCAGGCAACTGATTTTTTCCGGATCGTCTCAACCTGCTCAAAGACCTCGTCGCCTTGTTGTTCGCGTACCGTGTCACCCAGTAAACGGCCCAGGAAACGGATGTCTCTTTTAAGCGGTTCGTCTTTTTGTGGGGTGTCAGCAGATTGTTGATACCGAGAACTCATGATCGGCCTCGAATATTAGCTAATAGGATTCTTACCTATCCCATATCATCGGTCATAGAGAGACGCGAGCCAGAAATTGCAGCAGCGGCACCATCACAAGGCAAATCACATTATTCGCCCACAAATGCCTTTTCGAGAACAAAGCTAGCAGGCTTAGAATTTGCCCCTTCCTCAAAACCACGTGTCTCGAGAATTTCTTTCAGGTCGGTGTTGAAGTTCATCGAACCACACAACATTGCCCGATCATTTTGCGGGTCTAATGCATCAATGCCAAGATCAGAAAACAGTTTCCCGCTCTCTATAGCATCCGTAATTCGACCCATATTCGACGAGGTTTCGCGCGTGGTAGTCGGATAATAAGAAAGCTTATCTCCAATAAATTCACCGACGAGCGGATCAGCTGGCAGACTTTCAACAAGCTCCCGGCTGTACTCAAGCTCTGCCAAATCGCGGCAAGTATGGGTTACTATTACTTGTTCAAATTTCTCGTATGTTTCAGGATCGCGAACCAGAGATGCAAATGGTGCAAATCCCGTTCCCGTTGCAAAGAGAAAAAGGCGCTTGCCAGGAATAAGAGCATCAAGGACCAGCGTGCCGACAGGCTTTGGCCGAATAATTACAAAATCACCATCTTTGATATTTTGTAATTTTGAGGTAAGCGGGCCATCGGGAACCTTGATAGAATAAAACTCCAATTCATCATCCCAGGATGGGGAAGCAATGGAGTAGGCACGCAGAAGCGGCTTACCGTTTTCACCTACAAGCCCAATCATCACAAACTCACCTGAACGAAACCGTAAACTTTGCGGTCGGCTTAATCGAAATGAAAACAAACGGTCAGTATAATGACGAACAGCAGTGACTTCCTGTTCATCAGGACGGCGATCAACTACCTGTGCATCTTGGGTCGAAACAGTCATTTCTGTCATTTCTATCCGCTTTCGAGAACCATTCTTCTATTTCATTGTAAGACTGGTTTGTAAAGTTTTACAGATCTAAACACTGTTCAATCAAATAACTTCAAACATTCTGATTTACCTGCTCACCGAGCAACCTGTGCTGGTAGGAGGCTTGCAACTTGGGTATCCGCGCCAACCATTGCGTTTCGGGCTGACGTTTTGCTAGTTCATCATCAATTTCAATTTCATCAAAGCCGCACACGCGCGCAAAACCATATTGATCTGCAATCACATGGCCAAATGCGCGCAACCTACCCTCGTAACCGAGCTGCCGTAGTTGCTTTGCTAAAGAAAAACCGCGGCCATCTGCAAACGACGGGAAAGCAATTCGTATCATCGCTGCGTTATCAAAATTCTCATACAGACTTTGCGCATCTGTATTGTTGGGAACATCAATGCAGACCTTGTCTGCGCGATTTTGAGCAACATCCTTGCCAAATTTTTCAAGATCAGCAAATGAACCACCGTCCTTTTCCCAGTTGTCTGGGTGAAACCCGTCATCGCGAATGATAATACTCATACTTGATCTCACGCTGCTTCTTGCTGGTGTGAATATAGAGCTTGCTTGAACGGTTCGGCACCTAGTCTGCGAAAGGTTTCAAGGAATGTCTCGATTTCATCTTCACGGATTTCCAGATAATGATCGATAATCCGCGTTACTGCTGGAATGATTTCTTCATAGCTGAAACCAGGCCCCGTGCGTTCTCCAATCGTAGCCGTTTCAGTTCCATCACCACCCAGAGTAATTTGATAACTTTCTACGCCAGCTTTATCGAGACCCAAAATACCGATGTGACCAACATGGTGATGGCCACAGGCATTGATGCAGCCAGAAATTTTGATCTTCAGCGATCCGATATCTCTTTGCAGTTTGATGTCTTCAAAGGCATTGGAAAGTTCCTGCGCAACGGGAATAGAACGGGCAGTTGCGAGCGCACAGTAATCCATACCAGGGCAGGCAATAATATCAGATAGCAGGCCTATATTCGCTGTCGCCAGGCCTGCCGCCTTTAATACCGCATAAATCTGCGGAATATCGTTTCTATGAACATGCGGTAGGATAATGTTTTGCTCATGACTGACGCGCAGTTCATCATAACCATGAGCCTCTGCAAGCCCAGCCATTGTGCGGATTTGGTCAGCCGTTGCATCACCTGGTGTGCCGCCAATTGGCTTCAATGATATGGTGACAATTGCATGGGTGGGTTCACGATGGTCTGAAACATTTGTTTCAATAAACGACCGCAGTCCCGGGTCTGCACCGACGAGCTTGCTCAACCTGTCTTCATCAACAGAGTTGGTTTCAAATTGCGGTGGTGCAAACTGAGCTTCAATGGCTGCAACCATTGCCTCCGGTGGCGCCTGATGAAGCCCCTTTTTTGCCTCAAAAACGTGTTCAATCATTTCGCGCAAACGATCTATGCCAGTTTCATGAACCAGTATTTTGATCCGGGCTTTATATTTATTGTCGCGGCGACCATTGAGATTATAAACTTGCAGGATCGCCTCCAGATACGGAAGCAAATCTGTTTTTGGCAGAAAGGTGCGGACAACTTTGCCAACCATCGGAGTTCGCCCTAAACCACCACCAATGATGACTTCGTAGCCAGGTTCGCCTTTTTCATTTCGCACCATGCGCAAGCCAATGTCATGGGCCTTGGTAACGGCTCGATCATTGGGTGACCCAGTTACCGCAATTTTAAACTTGCGTGGTAAAAACTGAAATTCTGGATGGTCCGTTGACCATTGCCGCAATAATTCCGCTGTCGGACGCGGATCTTCGATTTCATCAGCAGAAGCGCCGGCAAAGTGGTCGGCTGTGACATTACGAATGCAATTGCCGGAGGTCTGGATCGCATGCATTTCCACATCAGCCAACGCATCGAGCATATCAGGCACGTCATTTAGCTTAGGCCAGTTATATTGAATATTCTGTCGCGTCGTGAAATGGCCATACCCCTTGTCCCACTTTTCTGCGAGCATTGCGAGTTGGTGCATTTGTTGTGAGTTTAAAGTGCCGTAAGGAATGGCGACGCGTAGCATATATGCATGCAGCTGAAGATACAGCCCATTCATCAGTCGCAAAGGCTTAAACTCATCTTCTGTTAGCGTACCATCAAGCCGCCGTTCTACTTGCGCACGAAACTGCTTGACGCGATTGCGGACAAAACCATGATCAAATTCGTTGTATTTATACATTTTGCACGTCTGACTGTTTGCCATGATCGGTATAGTTTGAGGGACCGCGGGTACGGAACGCCTCGCGGAAATGGACGGGTTCTGGTTTCCCGTTTGCTCCTATCCGGGCATCAGCCAAATAGGCGCCGACCAGCCGATCAGTTTGCCTGTGTGCTCTTGCAAGTCCTTCTTCAGCGGATACTGCATCTTCATACAGATGCGCCTCATGATGCCAGCGTGTCCAGTTGTCAGTATCAGTTTGATAAATGACATCACCTGCCAAGAGGTCATTCGCAGTAACTATTTTTGGAGTAAACACCTTTGCCATTATTGAATTCCTACCAATTCCGCTGAATCATTCATCAGAGAACGCCAAATCACTTGTTCGCAATTTCGCGGTTCTAGACCAAGCATCAGGATTGAAGGGCCATCGTCTTCCAGACGTTCAGCATCGCTGACCAGTTCATAGATCGAAGAAACGACCATTTTTTGATCAGGCCTTGAGACATTTTGAACAATGGTGATAGGCATTTCGCCATCTGCTCCATGCATCATCAATCGCCCCGCCAGAAAATGTGCTGATTTCAAACCCATATAAATCGCTGCTACCGAGCCGGTGCGCGCAAGTGTCCGCCAATCATGATCTGCGAAGCCTTTAATATCTTGCGCGGTCAAAATCTGAAACGCAGAGTTGCGATTGCGTTTTGTAAGCGAGACATTCATCTCAGCTGCAGCAGCCGAAGCGGTCGTAATCCCAGGCACAACTTCAAAGGGAATGCCAGCGCTATCCAATGCCTCCATCTCTTCATCCAAACGGCCAAAGACAGATGCATCACCGGATTTCAGGCGTACTATCCTTGCGCCCTCCAGCGCGTGTTTAATCATTAACGCATTGATATCTTCCTGTTTCCAGGAAGGGCCAAACCCTTTTTTTCCGGTTTCAATACGAATTGCTTCGCGTCGGGCAAGTTCTAAAACCAGTGGACCCACAAGCCGGTCATGAATGACAACATCCGCCTCGTCTAAAACCTTCAGTGCTTTTCTAGTCAATAAATCCGGATCCCCGGGACCTGCCCCAACTATAAACACTTTTCCAACCAGACGGCCCTGCTCTTTGGATTCGTCAAGCAGATCAATCAAAGCCTGCTCCACGGCTGGATGACCACCAGATCTTAGGGCTTTTGGTCCCCACTCAAAGAAGAATTTACTCCAGAATTTTCGCCTTGGAGACCCACCCGGCAATATCGATGCACTACTTCGAAAGCGTTCGCCGATACGGGCGAGCAATCCCAGTTCTCCCGGAAGTGTCTCTTCGATCTCGGATTTGATCTTGCGTGCCAAAACCGGTGCGGTTCCCTCGGTGCCGATTGCCACAATGACAGGATCACGATCGACTAAAGCAGGCGTTATGAATTCGCTTTCTTCAAGATTGTCGACAATATTGGAAAGCACGCCAGCCATACGCGCCAAAGCGTGGGTTCTAGCGTCGCGGTCCGGGTTGTCTTCAGCCGCATAAGAAAAAGCTGCATTATAAAAATCATCTGCTCTTATTGAGCGGCAGTGCAGTTCCAATAGACCAGCTTGCGCCCAACTCAGAACCATTGCCTCCGGGGTTTCCGTGTAAACATGAACATCAGCCTGCGATTTCAAAAGTAACCGAAGTTTTGCAATTGCGGTTTCCCCACCGCCGGAAACGACGATGCGTTTACCCTCTACTTTTAAGAAAACAGGAAAATGGCGCATCCGATGCACTCCTGAGGTTAGCGCGAATTTGTTCTAATATGATGGAGAATATTAGCAAAAACAAAGAATGTAATTTTCTAAAGATCGATAAAAGAAAAATTTTATTCTCAAAATTTCTGCTGGAAAGGAAATTGTATAAGGCCCTTTTAAACTGAGGCGGATGACCAGCCAAAAACTTCATGTTAGGGGTTTGTTGGCCTATAACCTTTTGAGGATTTCATGCGCTGGTCAAAAACGTTACAACTGATAGATGTCCATGCCGAAGGCGAAATTGGGAGAATAGTAACCGGAGGGCAACCCTTCGTTCCCGGACGAAGTATCAGTGAAAAATTTGCAAATGTGCAGGCGGATTTTAACACGTTCCGCAAAATGATAACCCTTGAACCACGTGGTGCCGCTGCAGGTTCTGTCGTTATGTTGTTTCCTCCTGAAAACCAGGAAAACCATGTAGGCCTGATAGTTCTTCAGCCCGACCAAGCCCATGCAATGTCCGGTTCCAACGCGATTTGCACTACAACAGCCCTATTGGAAACTGGCATGGTCGAAATGTCTGAAGGGAAAAATCAAGTCCGATTGGAAACCGCCGCTGGCCTTGTAACCGCCCATGCCGATTGTGCTGATGGTAAATGTCAAACGGTTACGCTTTCGATGCCGGCTTCTTATGTCGCGGAACTTGAGTATTCGTTCAATACGTCTAACTGGGGATTGATAAAGGCAGACATTGCTTTTGGCGGGGTGTTTTACGCGATCATAGATGCAGACCAGCTCGGGCTAAAGATTGAGCCTGCAACCGCACGACTGCTTTCAGATGCAGGCATGGCAATCAAAGCCCAACTTGAAGCAAGTCTTGAAGTTATTCATCCTGAAAACCCGCTTATTCGGGGCATTGCTTATGTCATGTTTCGTCAAATGGAAGATGATAATACAGTGCGTACAGCTACCACAATGTGGCCTGGGCGGCTCGATCGCTCACCCTGTGGTACAGGAAATTCTGCTAATCTCGCAGTTCGCGCCGCAAAGGGCGAAATTCAGGTTGGGGAAACCTATCGTTCGCTTTCAACCATAGGCAGTGAGTTTATGATTCACTTTAGTGGCGAAACACAAGTCGGGAATTACCCCGCAGTTCTACCACAAGTCTCCGGACGGGGCTGGATCTATGGCATGCATCAAATCGGTATTGATCCAAGCGATCCGTTTTCATCAGGTTTTGCGCTAACTGACACCTGGGGTGCAGATGCTGGAAAGCTCTGAGAAAAGAGCTTCTAGCGCTGAAACACCAACACTTTGCCGTTAATTTGCTCTTTTTCAAGATAGGGAACTTCTATGGTTTCCAGAAGTTTGAGGCCATTCTTGGCAATTACTTTTGGAAGTTCCGTTTCCCAATCAGTTTCAGCCCAGCCCTTTCCATTCACAGTAAGGACCACAAAACTCTCAGGCTGTACAAGATCGATGAGCAGCGGCAGGTGCTCAACATATGGTGGGCCAAAGCCAAAAACACCGACCGAGAAAAGTCCATCGTAAAGTCCATCTGTTTCAACAGGCTTCGTTAGATCAGCTTCACGTAGGTTTGCGTAGACGCCAGTCTCTTGCGCAACAACTAACATTTCCGGTGAAAGGTCAATTCCATCAATATTTTTAAACCCCTGTTCTGCAAGTGCACAACCAGAAAGCCCTGTTCCGCAGCCTGCATCAATTACCCTTGCAGACTTGTCTGTAACGTATCTTGCGAAAATATCCGCTGCTGGCTTAAACCCAACCCACCCAAACTCGTTTTGGGTTTGCTCATCATAGGTAGCAGCCCATTTAGCATAAAGTTTGCGTCGGTCTTCCACGCTTGAATTTGCGTAGGCTTTACGCAGGGCTTCACTTTTCACTTCAGCCATCAAAAAAACTCCGAGATATATACTAAAATCAGAGTATGCACCTTACTGTCAAAGGTGAATAGTGCCAACTCGCCTGGCAATTACAAGTCAAGATCGTCGATTGCTTACTTGAACGGGTTTCCGTTCGAATCGAATACTTCCCACTCAAGCACCGGTTTATTACTGGATTTCGGGTTTTGAACTGAACCGGTTCTTATATTGTCGAAGCCCAATTGTATGCCATTCTCAACCACCGGTGGGAGACTTTCTGTATCCACTTCAGGAACAGGATCTGGGCGTATATAGTTGAGCTCTGATTTATCACTATTTTTTTCCAGAAGTTTTTTATCTATTATAATCGGCTGTTCATCGTATCCGATCGTGCCGCGTAACTCTCCGAGCTTTTCAGCCGCTAATATTGCGGCGGCCCTTGCAACAGATGTGTCATACTCCTTATCGGCAGATACTGCTAAACCGGAATTTGCCAGGATCATTCCTGAAATAACTAAAAGTGATTTTACCACGATACCAACCCTCATTCTGTGATAAAATCTGGCACAATGGAGTTAGTGAAGCGGAAAAGAAACTGGTTAACAATGTATTATTGGAACAAGGGCACTCTTACAAACAGCTAGCAGCCAATGCAAAAGCTCTGGCGATGAAAACACTCTCACCAGCCTGAAGCCATAACCATGCACTTGCTCCACTGAAAAGGCCGATAAAAAGTGCGCTAGAGGTCCATAAGGTCAATTGAGAATTCATTTTTTAACCCTCAATCAACCGGCGGAGTTTTGCAAGAGCGGTTTCATCGTTTTCGCCGTATGAAATCGTCCCACTGAATCCGCCATTTTCATCGAAAAGCATGATCGATGCTGAATGATCCATCGTATAGTCGCCATCGTCGAGATCGACGCGCTGCGCATATACCTTATATGCCTTGATCGCTTCCCTCATCGCCTCATCAGAGCCCGTAATGCCCACGATATTGGGATGAAACGACGAAACATACTCGCTCAGTACTTCCTGCGTATCACGCTGCGGATCGACGGTGAAAAAATAGGCGTCCAGGTTTTCAACATCATTCCCCAGACCATTAAGCCAGCCAGTTACATCAAATAAAGTGGATGGGCAGATTTCTGGGCAATGGGTAAATCCAAAAAAGGCAACATGTTTGCGACCCAGAAGATCATCATACTTGATCGCTTTACCTGTGTGAGTTTTTAATTCAAATGGCCCGCCTACACTTGCTACCTGAACAGGGGCCGCTTTGTTCCTGACTAACAAGCCATAACTGGCTGCGGCCGCAGCCAAAAAGACCAAACACCAGGCAAAGATCGCAAATTTTTTCATCTAACCAACCTGCAAAACAGAATTAACGTTTGCATAGCGCTGATCTGAAACAAACACAATTCAAACCTTTGTTATACTGATATCGTTCGAAATCCGAATTATTCGGGATCCAGCGGCTCAGTTCCACTGGGCTTTCCATCTTTTTCCAGCCGGATTTTTTCAACCCGGTCCTCAGCAGCAGAAAGCAATGTACGACAATGGTTTCTCAGTGCTTCGCCTCGCTCATAGTGCCCGATCGATTGGTCTAATGGAACGTTTCCCTGCTCAAGGCTTTCGACGATTTTCTCCAACTCGTCCAATGCCTGCTCGAAACTAAGTGTCTTTATGTCGGTCGCTTCATTACTCATCGTTTATCCCTGGAAATTGGAACCTAGCCTGCCATAAGTCGGTGTACATGAGCAGACGCGGATTGAGCAAGTCCTTCAAGATCATATCCACCCTCCAATATGCTGACTATCCGAGAATTACAAACCTGGTCTGCGATTTCCATCAGCTTACCAGTTGCCCAGTCAAAATCGTCCGCCTGAAGATTGAGCCCAGCTAGCGGGTCGCGGTAGTGCGCATCAAACCCCGCAGAAACCAATATCAAGTCTGGTGCAAAATTATCAAGCGCTGGCAAAATCCGATCGCGGAATGCTTCCTTGAATTGGCTTCCACCATCGCCGTCGCGTAGTGGCGCATTATGAATGTTACCAGCGCCGGTTTCATTTATTGCACCACTGCCGGGATAAAGCGGCATCTGGTGGGTTGAGGCAAATAAAACGCTTGGGTCATCATAGAAAATATCCTGGGTTCCATTGCCGTGATGAACATCAAAATCAACAATTGCTACACGTTCCGCCTCATGTTTGGACTGTGCATAGCGCGCTGCAATCGCAATCTGATTAACCAAGCAAAACCCCATAGCAGTTGTTTTCTCTGCATGATGACCCGGCGGCCGCATGGAAATAAAAGCATTGTCGGCTTTTGCATCAAATACTGCATCTACCGCATCCATCGCCGCACCGGTTACATGCAACACCGTATCCCAGCTTTTCGGACTTGCAGTTGTGTCAGCATCGACGATGGCAAGCCCTTCTTCCGGAATTTTACTTTTGATGGTTTCGATAAACGATTTTGGATGCACCAATTCAAAATAGGCAGGATCACCTTCTGGCGCTTCCATCCGCTCCAGATCGTCAAACATTTCATTGCGAAATGCCTTATCCAATGCACGCATCCGGTCAGGACGTTCTGGATGACCAGGAGGCGTTATATGTTCAACGGTGATCGGGTGTTGATAAAGAAGAGTGGTCACGTCAGATTCCCTTCAACCTTCTGGCAAACTCATATCCGATTAGGATACATCATTCTTGGCGAACTGCATAAATCTTTCCGTTATCAAGGCCCACTAAGATTTCTTCGGTACCATCCACGGTTCTGGTACCTATCGCACGATTGATCGCCGCTGGCATATCCACGCGACCAAGTTCTGCAAATCGACTGCCGTTCATACCAACCATTACTAATTGATTACGGGACAAAGATGGTAGTATTAAATCAGGAATATTATTCTTGTTCACATCCATAACGGTGGATAGACGCAATTCATTTGAACCAATGAAATGGTTTGAAAAGCCCGGGGCAGCAGCTATGCGTGCCAAAATTCCATTTCTAAATCGGAAGAATAACAATTCGCCTGTCAGGTGGGGTTTAACAACAAATGCGATGTCCGGCCTGCGGTTTGCTCCAAAATTGTCAATTTCCGCAATGTTGAGCCAACGGTTGGAGCGACCGATGAACGAAGTTTGTGCTATCTTGATGAACGCGTTTCCGTTCAACTGAAAAATGGCAACGGATGCACCTGCGGTCTGAGAGGAAAGGATCGTAATGACTTCTGTACGACCATCAAGGTCCAGATCAGCAAGACGCGGCGTTATATCTTCAAATACTTCTGTTGAAGGAAGGCGAACGGTATGAATCACCCCAAACTTATCTCTTACCTTAAGGGCGCCTGCTTCAATACCATCACCTAAAACCGCATGGGCATATCTGGTTGTTGGCTCGCTATACCAGGCTTCGACGATATCTCCGGTTCCAACTGCAACGCGTCCGTCCGGTAATCCGTTTTCTGCTAAAGGTCGTTCATCTACAACAATTTCATCAGGCACAGATCCGTCGGTAATTTCTTCAACGACCCATACTTCTTGGAGTGGTCTTAACTGATTGGGCAGGTTTCCAGATTGAGCAAATACCGCACCCTTTAATGTCATCAGAAAAGCGATCGTCAGAATGAACCGGGCAAGCATTATCCATCCTCCGTAACGGTTTCGATAATATCGATACCAAACCCTTCCAGACCGACATAGTGACGTTCCCGGGATGCGTGCAGCCGTATGGATTGTATACCCAGATCTTTCAGTATCTGCGCGCCAAGCCCAATCTCAAGCCATTCATCTTGCCTGGTTTGCGCGGTTTCATGATCTTCACGGTCTATGCTTTGAAGTGTTTCTCTCCAGCGGTCATGACCGGCAACCACCCCGACGGATCCTTCCCGCAAATAAACCAACACTCCGCGATCATTCTTTGCAAGCCGCTCCAGCATATCGGGTAGTTGGGTGGAAGCACCAAACGCATCATTAAGAACGGACTCGATCTGCAATCGAACCGGAACTTCTTGCCCATCGCGAACGTCACCAAACACAACGGCAAGGTGATGCATTGCATCCCATCTTGTCTTGTAGATAAAGGCTTGTGCAGGACCTGCCGAAGTTTCCACCTCAAATGAGTTCACCCGCTCCACTAAACTTTCTTGCCGCTGACGGTAAGATATTAAATCCGCAACAGAAACCGTTCTAAGATCGTTTGCCTCTGCAAAACTACTCACCTGTGGCCCACGCATCACGGTGCCGTCATCATTGACCAATTCAGAAATTACGCCAACCTGCTTAAGTCCGGCAAGCTTGCATAGATCAACGGCAGCCTCTGTATGACCAGAGCGGATCAAAACACCACCCTCTTTAGCAACAAGGGGAAAAATATGCCCAGGTCTTGAAAAGTCATCAGCTCCAGAATTCGGATTTGCCAAACCTCTAACCGTCGAAGTTCGGTCATCAGCTGAAATACCGGTTGTGGTTCCGTGTTTGTAATCTACTGAAACCGTAAAAGCAGTCGCGTGGGGATCATCATTGTTCGCAACCATAGGATTGAGATGCAGACGCTTTGCCTCTGTGACCGTCATCGGCGCACAAACAATGCCAGATGTGTGGCGAACAATAAAAGCCATTTTCTCAGGCGTACAATGTACGGCCGCTACAATCAGATCGCCCTCATTTTCCCGATCATCATCGTCCATCACGACGATAATTTCCCCGGCTTCAAAAGCGCGAATGGCTTCAACAATTTTCTGCTGGTCGTAACTCATATTAACAGGAACTCACGCTAGACGGCCGGTTTGACCGCGATGAAGAAGGTAATGATCGGCGACTGCGCAGGCAACCATAGCTTCGCCTATAGGAACGGCTCGAATGCCAACACAAGGATCATGGCGCCCCTTGGTCACTACATCCACTTCTTCACCCTTTGCGGTTACACCGCGACGTGGGGTTAGAATGGATGAGGTCGGTTTTACGGCAAATCGGGCAACGACCGGCTGACCGGTTGAAATTCCGCCGAGAATGCCGCCTGCTTTGTTTGACAAAAACGCGACGTTTCCATTATTGCCCATTCGCATTTCATCGGCATTTTCAATGCCAGTAATGGCCGCGGCTTCAAAGCCATTTCCAATTTCCACGCCTTTGACGGCGTTGATCGACATCAGATGTGCAGCGATTTCCTGATCCAGTTTTGCATAGATAGGAGCGCCAAGACCTGCGGGTACATTTTCGGCAACGACCTCAATCACCGCGCCAACAGAAGACCCGTCTTTACGGATGCCATCAAGATAGTCTGCCCATTCCTCGACAACTGACGGGTCGGGACAGAAAAACGGGTTTTGGTTTACCGTCTCCCAATCCCAATTGTCACGGTTGATAGTCTTTTCGCCCATCTGAACCATGGCTGCTTGAATTGTTACATCCGGAATGATTTTCCGGGCCAGCCCACCTGCGGCCACCCTAGCGGCAGTTTCCCTAGCTGATGAGCGTCCACCACCGCGATAATCGCGAACCCCGTATTTCACATCATAGGTGTAGTCCGCATGTCCAGGACGATAGCGGTCTTTAATTTCAGAATAATCCTTTGAACGCTGATCGGTATTCCTGATTATCATGGAAACCGGCGTACCTGTGGTTATGAGGGTTTGCTCATCCCCTTCCTTTGGAAGAACGCCTGATAGCACTTCTACCGCGTCTGCTTCTTTGCGCTGGGTCGTGTACTTTGATTGACCAGGTTTGCGTTTATCAAGAAGTGCCTGAATTTCAGAAATAGTAAATTCAATACCGGGAGGGCAACCATCCACCACACACCCTAGTGCGGGACCATGGCTCTCTCCCCAGGTCATTACCCTGAAAATATGTCCGAATGAGTTATATGACATTCAAAAGTTTCCAAATTCCACGCATTCTTAGAGGAAAGACCAACAAAAGCAAAGCGTGTCAAATTTGTTCTTCAAGACCCTCTTTAAAACGAAAGACGCGGTCCTGTGGAAAGCGAAATTTCGAAACTTCATCAGGCGACAGGCCAAGAATGACATGCCTTAAAACCCGTCCGATGGCACCGTGAGCCGTGACGAGATATTTTGCCGAAGGATCGAGGCTTTCGTACCATTGCCGCACGCGGCCTATTACATCTTGATGGCTTTCCCCGCCTTCAGGACGAAACGTCCACATATTTTGTTTGCGTTCGTAGTAAATAGTGCGGTTTTCCGCCTTTATCTCCGGCTGTGTTCTGCCTTCAAAATTACCATAGCTGATTTCGCGTAATCTATCATCGATGGAATATTCGCCGATGGGCATGTTCAAATGTTTGCGGATAATTTCCATTGTCTCGCGCGCACGGCAAAGCGGGCTTGAAATGAATTGAAATTCCTGCCCATCGTCTATGAGGGATGAAAGTTTCTGCCCATAGTCTTCTGCCTGAAGGCGACCAGTATCATTAAGCGGTATGTCCCTGCTTCCCTGAAACCGCAACTCTGCGTTCCAATCAGTTTGCCCATGCCGGACGTAGTACAGAAGAGGACCGGCGGACATGATTTGGATTAATCCTTTACAACGGAAATATCAGGTGCATCGACGGCTTTCATACCAACTGTATGATAACCTGAATCAACATGATGCACTTCCCCAGTCACGCCACGGGAAAGATCAGAGAGAAGATAAAGCGTGGAATCGCCGACCTCCTCTATCGATACGGTCCGTTTCAACGGAGAATTATATTCATTCCACTTCAGGATATAGCGAAAATCACCGATACCGGATGCTGCAAGAGTTTTGATCGGGCCAGCTGAAACCGCATTTACTCGGATGTTTATTCCACCAAGGTCCACAGCAAGATATTTAACTGAGGCTTCCAGTGCAGCTTTCGCAACACCCATGACGTTATAATGTGGCATCACTTTTTCAGCACCGTAATAGGTAAGCGTTACCATAGAGCCGCCATCCTTCATCAGTTTTTCAGCGCGCTGTGCAACGGAAGTAAACGAATAAACTGAAATATCCATTGTCGAACGAAAGTTTGCAGCCGTCGTATCAACATACCGTCCGGTCAACTCATCCTTGTCTGAAAAAGCGATTGCATGTACCAAAAAATCAAGTTTGCCCCACTGTTTTTCCAGTTCAGCAAATGCTGCATCAATGGATGCTTCATCTGTGACATCACAATCGCCTGCCAAGATAGCACCTAGCTCTTCAGCGAGCGGTTCCACACGTTTCTTAAGCGCATCGCCCTGATAGGTAAGAGCTAGTTCTGCACCAGCATCTGCGCAAGCTTTTGCTATACCCCAGGCAATCGATCTTTTGTTAGCAACCCCCATTATCAGGCCGCGTTTGCCAGCCAGTAACCCATTGCTGGAAGTCATCTGTAAATACTCCGAATGATGTTTGAAATGTCGAAGGACAAAAACATAATATCTAAAATTAGTCAGGATATGCCATACGACTATGCTTGCCGCAAGACGCCGGACGTCTGGCGACTGTATAGACCATTCAATTAATTGTAGAAATTACCCAACTGATCAAAATCTGTTTCACTAAGTTCAACAATAGTGAACACCAATAAATCGCCAAATCCCCCACCTTTTTGCGGTAATCCCTTACCTTTCAAGCGAAATACTTTGCCGGAGTTGGTGCGCGCAGGAATATTAAGCGACAGCTTTCCATCAACGGTTTCCACCGTCAATTTACCACCGGCAACAGCCATTTGAAGTGGAACTTTCACTTCTGTTCTCAGATCGTTTCCACGGCGTTCGAACTGACTGTCTGATTTCATAACCAAAGTTATTCTCAGATCACCTGGCGCATGTCCCGGGGCAGATTTTCCCTGACCCTTCAAACGCACAACCTGGCCCTCTTTGGCCTCTGGTGGAATGTAAACAGAAAGTTGCTTACCATCAGGCATGGTAATGCGTGTTTTGCCCCGCACCAGATTATCTATTGTAACAGCCGCTTTCAGTTCAATATCGAGGTTTGAGCCATGTTGTGTGGAACGCGCACCCTGCCGAGGTTGAAACCCGGAGCCCTGACCAAATGGAGAAGCACCACCACGTGCGGAAAAAGCAGAACCAAACATTTCCTTGAGCATATCTTCAGAATTGCCAAATTCTGCGCCAAACGGGTTGGTACTCGAATTTGTACGGCCGCCTGCTTGTCGGAATTGCGAATAGGGGTCACCATGTCCGTGCGAAGAAAATTCTGAAAATTTAGGCTGTCCCTTTTCATCAATCTCACCGCGGTCAAATTGCGCACGTTTAGACCGGTCTCCCAGGATTTCATAAGCCTGGTTGACTTGCGCAAACTTTGCCTGCGCATTTTCATCATTCTTGTTTTGATCGGGGTGGTATTTTTTCGCAAGCTTTCGAAACGCTGATTTTACTGCCTTTTCGTCAGCTGACTTAGATACCCCCAAAACACTATATGGGTTTGCCATTTTTCAATAAATAATAATTTTGCTGAACCGGGTTGGTTCAGGCCTTTTCAATACAGATATGGTGTTGAGAACACAAAAGTTAAAGGGGATCAGCTATCCTGCTTAATGAACCAGGATAAAACCCAAAAACCCTTCTTCAACTCACAGGTTTCGCCATTGTAGAGCGAAATTCCCATGAAAGAATCAACGGTTGTCTGGAATTTCTTGCACTGTTGGCCATGTTTACCAACAAAGTTATCAATCGCCGTGATCGTACCCTTGTTTCCCGTATCAGGGTTTTGCCAAGCTCTTAAATTGGACCCCTCGGTGTTAGCAACCGTTGTCTTGATGATCTCTGCATCTTGTGTTGCTATGCCTTCAGCTGCAACCGGATCTGTTACTGAGCTGGTAATAATTTCTTCTTGCGTCGGAGAGCTGCTCAGTGTTGAAGAAATGGAACAGCCGGCAGCCAATGAAGACAATGCCAGAACAAAACCAAGTCGAGCTGAACTAATTACAAAATTTTGACGTCGCTCAACCGGTTTCGATTGTGATCTGTTATTAATTTTAAGAGTATTAAACAAATACATTACGTTGCCCTACGCATGACAAAAGGACGATACGACATGAATAATCAGGCATCAGCGTTAACAAATAATGACCTAGGGGAAAGAAATCCGTTAGATTTGTTTAAAAATTGGTTAACTGTTGCTGAGCAGTCTGAGCCGAATGATCCATCTGCGATGTCGCTTGCTACTGTGGATCCAGACGGACTACCTAATGTGCGCGTAGTGCTTATGCGACGCTATGATGAACGCGGAATTGTATTCTTCACCAATTTTGAGAGTGCTAAGGGTAATGAACTACTGGCCAGTAGAAAGGCTGCTGCAAGTTTTCATTGGAAGAGTTTGAGAAAGGCCGTGCGTTTTCGCGGTCTTGTAGAGCCCGTAAGCGAAGAGGAAGCTGATGAGTATTTCTACACCCGCCCAAGAGGATCGCAGATAGCTTCTTCGGCTTCAAAACAGTCTCGCGCTTTATCAAATCGGAACCAGTTGGAAGCTGAGGTTGCTGCACTGTCTGCACAAATTGGAACGGGCGATATAAAACGTCCGCCGCATTGGTCCGGGTTTCGGATTATGCCATTGTCGGTTGAATTCTGGAGTGACGGCGAATTCCGGCTACATGACCGCGTAAAGTATTCGCGGACAGCGCTTGATCAGGATTGGCAGATGAGCCGCCTTTATCCATAGACCGTTTTTCTGGGTTGGCGAGACAGCGCAGATCTCAATAGGTCAACGACATGGTTTTGCCATTACGCTTCAGCTTTACGGCAAGTTGATCGATTTCGACAACTTCCCATCCGTCACCGATTTCACTTCCCACTTGTGCCACTTCACCATTATCAAAATGCACCTTGGGAACTGAGCCTAGCCAAACGGAGCGAATCTGAGGAAACAGATCACTTTCCTCAACGACCTCAACTTGCTCGCGTAGAATTGGAAAATCTGACTTTGATGCATACCAGGTTTTGAACGTGACATAACGCTTGGATGCTGTTTCTGTAAGTTTACCCCAGACAATCAGGCTTTTGTCTTCGGCAATCTGAATTTTCAAAAATCTCTTCAGATTGAGCTCTTCCACTTTCGCCCGCGTAGTCCATGCATAGGCTTCAAGCAGTTGTTCACTCGTCAATATAGACACTTCCGGTGTTATTGCAGCAACCTCAGATTCATCAATTTTTTCTTCAGAAACGACTGCAGAAGCATCGGAAGATTTCGTGTCGGGATCAGAACTATTGTAACCAGCGCTTAGCATACTTGCTCCAAAGTAGATTACTGTTGGCAGCATAATACCTGCCGCACAAACCGCTAAACCGCTTATAGCCGGCATGCCAAAAATGGATTTTTTCCTTCTAGCCTTATACTTGTTTAAGTCCAGTTTTCCCGGTTTGCTTACTATGTTATCATTGTTCGTCATCTACGCGTTCCTTTGTCAGACGTTTGGCAATCGCTGAAAGCCCATCGATATAGCTTGCCGGACCTGTTACAGTCAGCGAATTGTCATTAGTTTTGGGCTGTATCGAATACATGGACTTTGCGATGCCAGCTGTTTCGGCGACCTTGCCAAACGTATTCAGCAAGACATTTCCAATGAAGATTTCTCGAGTTACCTGGGTAGAGCGATCAGACACATAAAGTTCCGGCGCATCAAAATGCCAGGCTAGGTCATACTCTGTGCTCAGTTGATGCAGCATTTCGCGTACATCGTATGGCAATGCCATGTGCATTAACGTGCCGCCAAGCGCGCCTGAAAAAATCAGTTCATAGCCGTTATATTCTGCTGCGAGGCTAAGAACTTCAGACAAGCTTTGATTGATAATCAGAACGACCGGCTTGTCTTCTTGAGAAGACGTGTCATATTCAGCGCGTTCAGCACGAAACTCGTGGTAGATTGAAGGTTCAGACTGCAATATTGCAACCTGAAATTGCGCTTGCGCTGCATTGACTGAAGACGGCACCAGGATAATCGCAGCAAGTGCGCAATTCTTGAAAAAGGTACTCTGTTCATTCCAGTTTGGCATTGGGGCAACTCGATACTCAAAACAACTAGCCCGCTCCCGAATTGTCCTAAAATGGCACGTTGGGATTGGTTTATGGTTTTAGTATCAAGTTTCGTGCCAATCAGGTTTTGAAACTATATTGATGGCCAGATCCTGCTCTAGGGCTTAGGCGTGTCCGGCGTTTGAGGATAAAAGGCTCTCATCTACACCAAGTAATGCCAAGCTCTGGGAGTAACGCTTGGAGATATCACAATCAAAGATGATGGATTTATCTGCATCGACTGTCAGCCATCCATTTGATGTTATTTCATCTTCCAATTGACCGGCTGCCCATCCAGCGTATCCAAGGGCAATGAGTGCTTTTTTCGGTCCTTTTCCTGTAGCAATGGAACGAAGGATTTCAAGCGTTGCTGTCAAATATACTTCGTCTCTGACAGAAATTGTTGCGGTGCTGTTAAACTCTTCCGTGTGCAGTACAAAGCCGCGGCCAGGTTCAACCGGTCCGCCTACATACATCCCCATTGCAGCAAGAGTGTTTTCAAAATCAATACGTTCCTCGCTGGTAATGATTTCCAGCTGCTCAAGAAAGTCGGGCACATTCGGATTGTCCATCGTGCGGTTGATTATGAAACCCATTGCACCTTCTGTAGAATGTGCACAGATATAGATAACCGTCCGCTCAAAGCGACTGTCACCCATACCTGGCATAGCAATCAAAAACTTGCCACACAGGGACGGGAAGTCTGTTTCGTCGCTCATTCACTTACCTAAGCTCAGTCTGTGAAGATCGTTTACCAGTTTCACACATACAAAGAAAGACAGCGTTCACTTAATTATGATTATCATGCCGCATCTGTTATTCGACAGCATCCAGTCTAACGATCAACCTACTATTTGATATCTGTGTAAGAAACAATGATGCTATGATTATGCTCAGACCCCTAATTACATTTATGATTTTCATCTGTTTCGTAATGCCTGCGTTGGCTGCCTCCTCTCAATGGCAGGATCTGGGCGGCGGGCAAGTAAGATTACATGCAGCTGTTGATGCCAATAGTCGATCGGTCAATGCAGTGTTAGAGGTTCAGTTAAAACAGGGTTGGTCTACCTATTGGCGCTATCCGGGTAGTGCTGGTATTCCGCCTATTTTCAATTTCTCCGATTCGATTGGCATTGAATTTGGCGAAGCAGAATTTCCTGTACCCATAAAACTTGGCGATGGTGTCAACTCCTATGCCGGCTACAAGAATTCTGTACTTTTTCCAATTAACGGCAAACTTATCGGCGCCACTCCTCCCGCGATAGATCTGAAATTATTGATTGGCGTTTGTGAGGTGATTTGTATCCCTGCGCAGGCGCATTTAACCTTGGAAGCAGGGTCGCTACTTCAAACAGACCCAAACGCCTTTCGTATGATGACACTTGCGAAACTTGGTTTACCACGAAAAATAGAAGCCAATGAGATTGTTCAAGATATTAGCCTTGATGGTGAAGCGATACTGTTGAAGCTCAAAACTAAATCTAAGAATATTGCCCTGTTTGTTGAGGGGCCGCGGGACTGGAATTTATATCCAGCGCATCTTTTACAGCATGATCAAAAAGCAGCTACTTTTTCTTTCAATGTGGCAAAAACTCCGAAAAATACCGACGTTCTCGCTACACCTCTTCGTTATACGCTGTCTTTTGGAACGTCCGGCGTTGAATTTACGCGTTGATACCCGCTTCACCTCCCCTATAAACAAGATATAGAGAAATGGTAGCGTGGCAGTGCATCGGTTACCGAACCTAATGGAGAAGTTACATGACAATCAATGTTGGTGATAAATTACCGGAAGCAACTTTTATGACTATGGGGGATGAGGGGCCTGCAGCAATGACGACTGGCGCGTTAACCGCTGACAAGAAAGTCGTAGTATTTGCCGTTCCAGGAGCTTTTACGCCAACATGCAACAACAATCATCTTCCTGGTTTTGTAGAGCATGCCGATGAAATGCGGGAGAAAGGCGTGGATGATATAGCAGTAATTGCGGTCAATGATGTGTTTGTAATGGATGCATGGTCCGGTGTTACCGGGGGTGCTGCCGGGATCAAATTCCTTGCCGATCCAGACGCTGCGTTCGCCAAGGCGATTGGAATGGACCTTGATCTGACCGCACATGGTCTTGGTGTTCGCTCAAAACGTTATGCAATGGTCTTGGACAACGGCACTGTTACTACCTTTAATCTGGAAGACAATCCTGGCCAGGCAGTTGATTCTAGTGCTGCAAAACTGCTTGAGAGTTTATAGTAAGTAACGAGAATTATTTATAATCCAACATACCGCGACGGGCGAGTTCATCCGCCCGTTCATTTTCTGCATGACCGGCGTGGCCTTTTATCCAGTGCCAGGAAACCTTGTGGCGAGAAACGGCATCTTCCAATGCTTGCCATAGATCGGCATTTTTCACCGGCTTTTTAGCAGCCGTTTTCCAACCGTTCTTTTTCCAGTTTTCTATCCAGCCGGTAATACCGCCCTTGACGTATTGAGAATCTGTTGTGAGATCGACCTCACAGGGTTTCTTCAATGCTTTTAAAGCTTCGATTGCCGCGGTGAGTTCCATCCGATTGTTTGTTGTTTCAGTTTCACCGCCAAACAACTCTTTCTCGTTGCCTTTATATCGCAACAGCGCTCCCCATCCTCCAGGGCCGGGATTGCCAGAACATGCACCATCAGTCCAGATATCTACCTTGCTCACAGTTTTATTCCATAACCTGAAACTGATGTGATGCTCTGATGAAAGCGAAGTTTTTCTATATACTCCAGCGGATCCTTAGGTACGACCAACGCACCCTCAGGTACATTTAGCCAATCATACAGACGGGTAAGCAAAAACCGCAAAGCCGATCCGCGGCATAATAATGGAAGATATTCCAATTCCTGATTGGATAGTTTGCGCGCGCGCTCATAGCCTTCAACTAGTGCCCTGGTTTTATCCGCATTGAATGAAAAGTCAGGTTCAAAACACCACGCGTTGATGCAGATCGCAAGATCATAGGCCAACAGATCGTTACAGGCGAAATAGTAGTCAATCATTCCCGAAAATTCATCCTTTAGGAAAAACACATTGTCGGGAAACAAATCTGCATGGATAATTCCGGCGGGAAGATCATTCGGCCAGGCATTTTCAAGAAGCGTTAATTCTTCTTCGATCATATCTGAAAGACCGGTGGCTACGCTGTTGGCGCGATCTTTGGACCATTCATAAAGCGGCCGCCAATCACCAACGGTAAGACCGTTTGGACGAGAAATTGTAAAGCCCTCGCCAGCTAGATGCATTTGGGCCAATGCTTCTCCAACCTGTTCGCAGTGGGATATTTCTGGCAGATTGACAGAGTTGCCATCCAGAAAAGAAATGATCGCAGAAGGACGGTTTGCAAGAGTGGAAAGTGTTTCACCATTCTTCAATTCTATCGGTTGTGGGCATGGAAAATTCTGCTTAGCCAAATGCTCCATCAAACCCAAAAAAAACGGTAAATCTTCCAATTTTACACGCTTTTCGTAAAGGGTGAGGATATACATTCCTGCATCTGTTGAAAGAATGAAATTAGAGTTTTCGACACCCTCGGCTATCCCTTTAAGGGCATGTGCTTCTCCGATATCGTATTGCTCAAGATATAGCCTCAGCTCTTGATCGCCGATCTTGGTATAAACTGCCATAGATTAAACTGAGCCATTCACAAATGCCATATCGTCTGGTTCGATAGCTGTATCACGCAGGTCACGAGCGACAAGAAACGCTTCATCTTCCTTTACCGTTTCCACAAGATCGAGGGATACCTCATACCGATCCTTAAACGCATCGATTATCTCATTTACTAAAATCTCCGGAGCAGATGCTCCCGCGGAAAGGCCAATAGTTTTGGCGCCTTCCATTTCATCCCAGGGAATATCAGCTGCATTTCGAACCAATAAGGAACGGCGCGCGCCTGATTTCAATGCGACTTCAACAAGGCGTTTTGAATTTGAAGAGTTCGGTGCACCAACTATCAGAAAATGATCCGTATCCTGCGCAGCGAGTTTGACGACTTCCTGCCGATTGGTCGTTGCATAGCAAATCGATTCCGCCGCTGGGGCATGGATATCTGGAAAACGGTCTTTCAACGCGTCAAGGACCATACTTGTGTCATCGACCGAAAGCGTGGTCTGTGTAACGAAACCCAGCGCATCATCGTTTTTCGGGGTGTATGCATTTGCCTGTTCTACATCTTCGATCAACGTCATCTCTTCTGGATGAACCTGACCCATTGTTCCGATAACTTCTGGATGGCCTGCATGCCCGATCAATAGTACATGCCGTCCTTGCCGAATATGCCGGATAGCCTGTTTGTGTACTTTGGACACCAACGGGCAAGTTGCATCCAGGTAAAATAGATTTAGCGTTTCTGCATTACTAGGAACAGATTTTGGAACTCCGTGTGCGGAGAAAATTACCGGCTGAGAAGTAGCTGGAATTTCGTCAAGTTCTTTGACAAAAATCGCACCTTTTTCCTTAAGGCCATCGACAACATGGCGATTGTGAACAATCTCGTGACGAACATACACCGGAGCACCGTATTTCTTCAAAGCCAGTACAACCATCTGAATAGCCCGATCAACGCCAGCACAAAACCCGCGCGGACCGCATAGTTTCAGCGTCAATTTGGATTTTGAACTCATTGCACCTCTTCGTTTGTCTTTCGGCGGCTCCAGATAAAATAACCACCTACACCAATCAATGTCAGCATTAATCCATACCAGGTGATAGCATATTGCAAGTGATTGTTTGGAAACGCAATAATCGTTGTATCACCGATCGGCAAGCCACCGGGCACCGGAGTGTCATCCGCATCTAAAATTACCGGTAGAACGTTTGCCCGGTCAACCTGCATAGCATTACTCATTTCAGCAACATTACGCCAAAAAAACTCTCGTTTATCTAGATCATTTTCAATTGATCCGAATGGCTTTTCAAATAAAGGGAACCGCAGTAACCCGGTTACAATCTGGTTGCCGCCAATTTGGCCACGGGTGCGTAATACCGGGTCTTTAATCTCAAACGGCACAAAACCGCGATTGACGATCAGTGTTTTCCCATTTGCCATAGTCAACGGCGTGTGAACATTCCAACCCGAACTTCCCTGCTTGCCAGTTGCAAAGAAGTAAACTTCCTTTGAATGGTCAAACGAACCTACCGCGCGAACCGGTTGATATTCATGCAAAGTTTTATCAAAGCCAGAATCTATCAATTCGCTGAGCTCAATTGATTTTGATTCCAATCGTGACTCAACGCGGGAGATCAGTTGTTCTTTCCAGATCAAACGGTTTACCTGCCAGGTTCCAAGGGCCGCCAGGATAACCATGCTAACAAGTATACATATAAGCACCAACCAGTTATTCCTGATCATGACGGACCTTGATCGCCAAGCGCACCTTCTCGTGCCTTGGTTTGAAACTGAAGGGCGATCATAACGCCTTTTGTAAAACGCAGCGCCCATAGCGCCAATATGGTAATAACTGGAGTCCATATCAGAATGTGTACCCAAATCGGCGGTTGGATCGCATTTTGAAGCGCCATCGCCATAGCTGTAACAATAAAGCCCAGAATCAAAATTACGAACACAGCCGGTCCATCTCCAGAATCTATGAAGCTGTAATCCAATTTGCAATTCATACAGGATTTAGCCGGTTGGAGCAGCCCAGTGAACAGCTTTCCCTGGCCACAGCGCGGACATAGATTGCGCAACCCAACCTGGACAGCTGAAGGCTGGAGATAAACGGCTTTGTCTTCATAATTGTTCATTACATAAAAAAGGCGGCCCATAGACCGCCTCCTCACAATTCATACCAAATTGCATTAGTGTGCGGCGATTGTTGCGCCCCAGCTTGCCCATACGTAGATGCAGCAAAACAGGAATAACCATACAACATCCACAAAATGCCAGTACCAGGCCGCTGCTTCAAATCCGAAATGCTTTTCCGGGCGGAAATGTCCTGACATTGCCCGTATCAGGCAGACCAAAAGGAAGATCGTTCCAATTAAAACATGGAAGCCGTGAAAACCGGTCGCCATAAAGAACGTGGCACCATAAATAGACTCTGAGAAGTCAAATGGAGCAACTGCATATTCATAACCCTGTACGAAACTGAACAGTATGCCAAGGGCTACCGTAACAGCGAGCATGCCCTTTAGCGTTCCACGATCATTATGGATTAAAGAATGGTGCGCCCAGGTAACGGTAGTTCCTGAAAGCAGCAGAATTACGGTGTTAAAAAGTGGCAAATGCCAAGGGTCCAGCACTTCAATGCCATCGGGAGGCCAATGACCGCCTGTATGCGCAACACGTGCTTCCTGAATCGCTTCGCCAGAATAAAGGCTTGCGTCAAAGAATGCCCAAAACCACGCAACGAAGAACATTACCTCTGAAGCGATAAACAGCAGCATGCCATAGCGCAAATGCAAAGAAACAACCCGCGTGTGATGACCTTGATGGCTCTCTTTAACAGTATCTGACCACCAGCCATACATTGTATAAAGGACACCAGCAAAACCAATTAGAAGGATCCAGGGGCCTGTATTTGCTAGATCAACCCCAGCCACTTCAAAGCTCTCATCGGCAAGCGCTTTCATGTAGGAAACTGCGCCGATTGCCATTATGAAACCTGAAATAGATCCGATAAAAGGCCATGGGCTAGGGTCGATTATGTGGTAATCGTGATTAACGTTGTGACTGTCAGCCATTTTGTACTCCCGATATTCGGCACTGCCCGCCGATATCCTTTCCTTATAAATTGCCTTTTTGATTTTCGCCAGCTTCATTTGCCAATCGTTCAGCTGCAATTTCTTCCGGCGAAGTATCACTTTCAAAAAACGTATATGACAAGGTGATTGTGTTAAGCGCTTTCAGCGCTTTTTCCTTGTCCATGTCCGGGTCAACGTAGAAGACAACCGGCATTTCCAGCGTTTCACCTGGTTCGACATAGGTATCGGTAAAACAAAAACACTCGATCTTATTGAAGAATATACCGGCCGCTTGCGGCGTGACATTGAAACTTGCCATGCCGACTATAGGCTCGTCGGAAAGGTTTTTCGCATGGTAATTAATTACCATTTTTTCACCCATCCGTAATTCTACCTGACGTTTTTCCGGACCAAATTCCCAATACAGAGAAGACGCAGTATTCGCATCAAAGCGCACATTGATGGTCCGATCAATGATTGGGACACCTTCAGTATTTTCTACGCGCTGCGTTGTGCCGCCATAACCAGTTACACGGCAAAACAGATCATAGAGGGGAACTGCTGCATAGGCGAGGCCGGTCATTGCTGCAACAATACCAGCACACAACATTACAACGCGCATATTGCTTTGCATGGATTGTTTGTCGTGGGTTGGTGCAGCAGTGCTCATTAGATCCTCTAAAGTGGGCGCTGAAGTATATTAGCGCCAAGTTTCGACCAGGTAACAAAATAAAGAAGGACAACAACAGCACCCAGCGCAAGTGCAATTGCAATATTGCGCGCACGCTGCGCTTTCTTCTGCTTGTCGGTCATTTCAACCGTCTGGTTTGTAAACTTTCCTTCAGCCATTAACCGATCACTTTCATGCCAATTGCATCCACACCTAAGGCTGCGAATAGGGCAAACAAATAAATGATAGAAAACCCGAATAATTTCTTTTCATGCGCATGTTCGTTATCAACTGAACCTGATCGCCAAACCTTATATGCCAACATACAAAAACGTGCGCCCATAGCCAGAGCAAAGACGCCATACACAAGACTGGCAAACCCCAAAATCGTCGGCAATACACCGGAGATCGCGAGCACGATAGAATAAATTAATGTCTGTAGCCGGGTTGATTTGGAACCAACCACGTTCGGCATCATCGGAATAGAGGCATTTTCATAGTCTTGCTGGCGGAAAAGTGCCAAGGCCCAAAAATGCGGTGGCGTCCAAAGGAAGATAATAGCGAAGAGAACAATTGGCTCAATCGAGATATTCCCTGTTACAGCCGCCCAGCCGATAACCGGTGGAAAGGCACCAGCTGCACCCCCAATGACAATATTTTGCGGCGTAGAGCGTTTAAGCCACATGGTATAAATCACGATGTAGAAGAAAATCGTAAAAGCGAGCAAAAAGGCTGAAAGCCAGTTAACCAGAACTCCCAGCATCATCACAGATAGAATGGAAAGAACCAGGCCAAAAACAAATGCCTCGCTTGGTGTAATCCGACCATCTGGGATCGGGCGCTTTGTTGTACGTGCCATTATCGCATCGATATCCGCATCATACCACATGTTCAGGGCACCAGAGGCACCAGCTCCGATTGAAATGCATAATATTGCAATAAAGCCGATAAGCGGATTTATACCGCCTGGGGCAACTAGCATTCCGACAATTGCAGTGAAAATAACCAGATACATCACACGCGGTTTCATCAACTGGAAATAATCGCGCGGCTCGGCCGATGATATCAGGGCTTCCGATTCAGAACTGGGGACACTCTCAACGCTCATGGCTTTGTTCTTCAGTATTTCTATGGTGGTTAGACCGCCGATTGGGCGGTCTAGATAATTGCAAATCTATTTGATTTTTGGAAGTGTTTCCCACTGGTGGAATGGCGGCGGTGAAGGCAATGTCCATTCCAAAGTAGTTGCACCTTCACCCCATGGGTTATCGCCCGCTTCACGCTTCTTCATAAACGCTTCGACAATCGCATAAAGGAACACCAACACGGCAAAAGCGGAAATGTATGAACCAATAGAGGAGACATAGTTCCAGCCTGCAAACGCATCGGGATAATCAACATAGCGTCGTGGCATTCCCTGCAGACCCAGGAAGTGTTGCGGGAAGAACAAGACGTTCACGCCGATAAAGGTTAGCCAAAAATGCGTTTTTGCCAAGATTGAGTTGTACATGTAACCGGTCATCTTTGGGAACCAGTAGTACCAGGCTGCAAAAATCGCGAACACCGCTCCTAGTGACAACACATAATGGAAGTGAGCCACAACGTAATAGGTGTCATGGAATGCACGGTCGAGACCGGCATTTGCTAGCTGAACGCCGGTTACACCACCAACTGTAAATAGGAAGATGAAGCCGATCGCCCAAAGCATAGGTGTTCGGAATTCTATGGAACCGCCCCACATTGTTGCAATCCAAGAGAATATCTTCACGCCGGTAGGCACCGCAATCACCATTGTTGCAAACACAAAGTAACGCTGGGTCTCGAGAGACAAACCAACTGTATACATGTGGTGCGCCCAAACGATGAAGCCTACTGCGCCAATCGCTACCATCGCCATTGCCATGCCCATGTAGCCAAAAACTGGCTTCTTGGAAAATGTAGAAACGATATGGCTGACGATACCAAACCCGGGCAAAATCAGAATATACACTTCAGGATGACCGAAAAACCAGAACAGGTGCTGGAATAAGATCGGATCGCCACCGCCTTCTGGAACAAAGAATGTCGTACCGAAGTTACGGTCGGTCAGAAGCATTGTAATCGCACCGGCCAGGACAGGCAGCGATAAAAGCAACAGAAACGCTGTGATTAAAATTGACCAGGCAAACAATGGCATTTTGAAAAGCGTCATGCCTGGTGCGCGCATGTTAAAGATCGTAGTAATAAAATTAATCGCTCCAAGAATGGAAGACGCACCGGCCAGGTGAAGGCCCAAAATAGCCAAATCCATTGCGGGCCCAGGTTGCCCCGCAAGCCCTGAGAGCGGCGGATAAATTGTCCAGCCACCGCCGACACCATTTGCACCCGCCGGTCCCTCTACAAACATAGAAAGTATCAGCAGAAAAACAGCAGGCGGAAGAAGCCAGAAAGAAATATTATTCATGCGTGGAAAGGCCATATCCGGAGCACCGATCATGATCGGCACCATCCAGTTTGCAAAACCACCAATCAACGCAGGCATGACCATGAAGAAAATCATGATAAGGCCATGGCCCGTTGTGAATACGTTATAGGTATGCGGGTTTGCAAAAATCTGCATGCCAGGCTCTTGAAGCTCTAACCGCATCATCACAGAAAGAAAACCGCCTAGAACCCCGGCAGAAATCGCAAAGATCAGATATAGCGTACCAATATCTTTGTGATTGGTTGAGTAAAACCAACGCTTAAAGAAGCCCGGTTTGTGATCGTGTGCATCTGCATATGCCATAATATTCTCCCGGAGTTCTTAGTCTGCAGACTGGCTTTCAGCCAGTTTAAGGTTTTTCTTCTTTTTCTCTAAAGTAGCCATAAGCGTTTTATTAGCACCTTCCAAGTCATCGACTGCTGCTGACTCCCATGCCTCATATTCTGCACGGGCTACGACACGGATAGCAATCGGCATGAATGCATGGTTGATGCCGCAAAGCTCTGAGCACTGCCCGTAATATACACCCTCTTTATTGGCTTTGAACCAGGTTTCATTGATACGGCCTGGGATGGCGTCCATTTTTAATCCAAAAGCAGGCATTGCAAAATTGTGGATGACACCTGCTGCATCTGCTGTGACCAACACGCGAACTGTTTCGCCTACTGGTACAATCACTTCATTATCAACGGCTAGAAGACGCGGGAATTCGGGATTACCTTTTTTGCCAGCACTTTCTAGATCAGAGTCGCTTAACATATTGGAGCTGAATGCAACCTCATTCTCATTTTGGTATTCATAGTCCCAGTACCAGGTTTGGCCGGTGGCTTTGATAGTCAGCGTTGGTTCTTCACCTGGATCAAATTGGCTATCAAGCAATTCAAACGACGGAACAGCTATACCGATCAGAATCACGATCGGTGCTACTGTCCAGACAACCTCGATAAAAGTATTATGGCTGGTTTTGGAAGGCGTTGGGTTGGCTTTTGCGTTATAGCGAATCATAACCCAAAGCAGCAGCAGCATCACAAAAACGGTAATTGGAGTGATGAACCAGAACGTGTAGAGGTCAAACCACTCAATGGCGGCCATCATATCTGAGCCTGCTTCCTGGTGCCAAATGCCCCAATCTTTTGGCTGAGCGGCAAAGGCTGCGCCTGCGCTTAAGGTTCCTGTCAGTCCAGAAAGGATAGCAGCAACTGCTTTCATTTGTTTGCTCCTTATTGCACCTGCCATAAAGGTGCCAATAATCCATCATAATTTCTATGCGCAGGTAGATATCTAAAGTAAGATACGAACTCTACACAATGTATTAGCTTCAAACCACACTGGTATTTATATCGCAATCATCGTTCAATTGAAATTCATGCGGCATATTTGCGCGCAGTTTTCGGATATCTCTAAAACCAAGCGAGATCGACCGCTTTATAACCCATAATTTCAAAATTGAAACGCCGAACTTTTGGATTATTCAACGATGTTCGGCCAGTCGATACCTAGTCGAGTAAATTGAGTAGGTATGACCTCAAAATCACCATAGTTTTTTTGCCAGCCTCACCTGTCATAACTTTTCAGAATAAATAACCGGCATTAATCTTTGGGACATTGTGTTAATAATATTTTCACTATAATTCAGCGAAATGCTGCTGCAACGTAGAGGATGATCATGCATCACCAGCTGAAATGGCTTTTTTATATCCTGATTTTTATGGTTGGGATTTTTGGTGCAACTGAAAACAGTGTTGCCCAGGGCACGGTAAAATCAAATCATGGAGCCTGGTCAATGGTTTGTGATACGCCACCGGGTGCCTCCAGCGAGCAATGCGCGCTGATGCAGAATGTGGTCGCACAAGATCGTAGCGAAGTTGGTCTTTCCGTTGTGGTGCTACGTACAGCCGATCGTGAAGCGGAGATCATGCGCGTCCTTGCGCCTCTTGGAGTGCTCCTTCCTAATGGGCTTGGTTTGAACGTTGATGGCAAGGACATCGGCCGAGCTTATTTTGTGCGTTGCTTTCAGGATGGATGTTACGCAGAAGTAATATTGAAAGGGGAATTACTGGAAACTTTGAAAGCTGGAGAAACCGCTACTTTCATAGTTTTTCAAACTCCTGAAGAAGGCATTGGAATTCCAGTTGATTTGTCAGGATTTTCCGATGGCTACGCGAGTATTCCCTAAAAGACTTGGAATTTGCGCCAAACTGCTTAAGTCTGTCCCTACACAAGTTTAAGGATAGCGAATCATGCCAAGTCTCGTCGATCAGTTTGATATCGATACATCCAGTATCCAGTCCATGTTGGAAGCTTCAATTGGTGAAGCCGACGATGGGGAACTGTTTTTGGAGTATAGCGAGACCGAGGCACTGGTATTTGACAACGGAAAACTGAAAACCGGAACTTTCAACACATCTCAAGGATTTGGCCTTAGAGCAGTTGCTGGGGAGGTTTCCGCTTACGCCCATTCCGGTGATATGAGTGAAGCGGGCCTCAAGCGGGCATGCGATGCCGTTGCTGGTGTGCAATCAGGTTACGCCGGTCAGTATTCTGCAAGCCCGAAAGGTACAAACCGTAGACTTTATTCTGAAGACAATCCGATCGGCTCACCGTCGTTTGAAGACAAGGTAAATCTATTAAAAGAGATCGATGCCTTTGCGCGGGATGCAGATGATGATGTGCGCCAGGTTACGGTTTCCATGGCAGCAAACTGGCAGGTTGTGGAGATATTGCGCGCGGATGGTCATTTCGTGAAAGATATCAGGCCGCTAGTCCGTATTGGTTTGGAAATCGTTGCCGGTAAAGGAGACCGTCAAGAACGCGGATTTTTCGGATTTGGTGGGCGCGAAGCCTACGGGGATTTCATTACCAAAGATAAATGGCAGCATGCAGTACACGAAGCATTGCGCATGGCTAAGGTTAATCTTTCCGCTATCCCTGCCCCTGCTGGCACCTTCGATATCGTGCTTGGTGCAGGTTGGCCCGGCGTGATGTTGCACGAGGCAGTGGGGCACGGACTTGAAGGCGATTTCAATCGCAAGAAGACTTCGGCATTCTCTGAATTGATGGGCAAACAGGTAGCCTCGAAAGGCGTTACCGTTGTTGATAATGGCACGATTGATGCCCGGCGCGGATCGCTTTCGATCGATGATGAAGGTACGCCTACCAACAACACGGTTTTGATTGAGGACGGGATTTTGGTTGGCTATATGCAGGACCGTCAAAACGCCCGGCTGATGGGAGTGGAATCAACCGGGAACGGGCGGCGCCAATCCTATGCCCATGAACCCATGCCGCGCATGACAAACACGTATATGACTTCCGGCGAGCATGACCCACAGGAAATACTGGAATCGGTAAAAGACGGAATTTACGCAGTATCATTCGGAGGCGGGCAAGTGGATATTACGTCTGGAAAGTTCGTCTTTGACTGTACCGAAGCCTACGAAATAAAGGACGGCAAGATAGGACAGGCTTTGAAAGGTGCAAATCTGATTGGATCAGGGCCTGAAGCCATGCAACGTATCGCCATGGTTGGAAACGATATGGCGCTTGATAATGGTATTGGAATGTGCGGTAAGCAGGGTCAGTCTGTTCCTGTGGGCGTTGGGCAACCAACCCTTAGGATGAATGCCGTTACCGTTGGTGGCACCGGGGTTTAACATCCTGAATAACATCCCAAACCAATGCCTGACGGCTTAAGTTACTTGATTGTTTTGAACTGAAATACCGGCAACTTTACGTGCGCCGGGGGCAGCAAGATCACCTGTGGCAACATCATGCCAATTATGACCAACTACGCCGCCTGCCTTTACTTTCGACAGCGTATTATTGTGAATGGATACAGGACCTACACCCTCAACGGCGCTCACATAAACGCCAATGTTTGCACGGTGAACAACATTGGCATTCACGTTTACGTTTCTCAAATAGGGTCCCCACCCTAAAAGCAGACCGAAGCGAGGAACATTCTCGATGACATTACCGGTCACACTTGTATCGGCTTCAACGGATATGCCTGACCCGTGAATATGACCATCTTCAGGATAGGGAATATGATTATGCATGTTGCGCACAATATTGTTTGCACAAACGCTGAGCCTGCCTCCATCGAGGAAGTTGGCGATTGATATACCAAGTGCAGCACCATCAACAATGTTACCGGTGATGCTGGCACCCTCGAAAGCAAACTCAGAATATATTGAGGTTTCTCCGACACGAAGACAGGTATTGTCACTGATCTGAATATTGCTACAGGAGTTGGAACGGATCGTGGAAAATGCACAATCAGAAATATGGTTTCCGTTCACGATCACGCCGTTTGCGCGGTAGGTATTGATGCCATTACCCCAGGGCCCGGTTCCGCCATTAAGCGCGGAAATCTGGCGAATTCGGTTGCTGGTAATAATCGTATTATCTTCGCCGATACTCGAGCGATGGACGAGAATACCATTATTGCCACATTCTTCTATTGTGTTACTCGCAATCTCAAACTTGGAATTATCAAGCGCGTATATAGCCGCCGTACCAATCGCGCTGTCGATTGTGTTGTTTACAAACTTACCCGATGAACCGGAGATATAGCTGCCAATTGCAGCAGCATTGGTGATCGCACATTTTTCTATCCATACCTGTTTTGCATCCCGGATACGCAAGAGACTTTCAGCATATCCTGCAGTTGGTAGTAACCCGCCATCCAACCTGATACCGGACAAAGAAATGTTTTCCGCGCCCTCACTGTAAACAAAATGCTCACCACCGGCATATTCCAAGGTCGTGCTGCCGTGAACACCCTGCAGATTTGTATTTTTTGGCAAGGTTACGTTTGAGATGCGGTAACGGCCTGGTTCCAAAAAAACAGCTTTGCCATCGCTGGATGCCTTGTCCAAAATTGACTGTAGGGCTGAGCCCTGATCCTGTGTACTTCCAGGCACCAATCCTTCACTGGATGCGCTAACTATACCGGTGTGGGCCATAGTCAGGCTGGATAGCGGAAAAGTAGCTGCAGTTGCAGCGATTGAGCTAAGAAAGGTTCTTCTGGTGAGCATTCGGCATTCCTTTCGCCTTTAACTGCAAGAATTGAGCCAATTTTAAAATCAACCTTTGCGAATGGCTTCATAAACAAATATGTAAAGTAAAGAAGAAAACAGAGGGCTAATTTTATGCTCAAGGATGATGCAATCTATCTAGGCACCAGCCGTAATCCGGACGATACCAATCAAAAACCGGAATACCTAAACCTCAAGCTTGCGAACCGCCATGGCTTGATTACCGGGGCAACCGGCACCGGTAAGACTGTATCCCTGCAAATCCTGACTGAAGGGTTTTCCAATGCAGGGGTTCCAGTTTTTTGTGCGGATGTTAAAGGCGATTTATCCGGTCTGGCTGCGAAAGGTGAGCCAAAGGGTTTTCTTGCAGAACGGGCAGAAACAATTGGTCTTGAAGATTACGAATTTCAGGAATTCCCGGTAATCTTCTGGGATCTGTTTGGCAAAAAAGGTCATCAGGTTCGTACTACCCTTTCTGAAATGGGGCCGCTACTACTTGCCCGACTGCTTGATCTAAACGAAACACAGGAAGGCGTCCTCAACATCGCGTTCAAACTTGCTGATGATGAGGGCATGCTACTTTTGGATCTTAAAGATCTGCGCGCGCTTCTGGTTTCGATGGGAGAGCGCTCGAAGGAACTGACTTCCACTTACGGTTATGTTTCCAAGCCCTCCATCGGCGCGATCCAGCGTCAACTCCTGGTGCTGGAGCAACAGGGGGCTGAGAACTTTTTTGCAGAACCAGCGTTGCAGATTTCCGATATGATGCGCACCACGCGCGACGGGCGCGGCGCGGTGAGCATTCTTGCTGCGGATAAGTTGATGCAATCACCAAGACTTTACGCAACTTTCCTGCTTTGGCTTCTTTCAGAACTGTTTGAAGAACTACCGGAAGTCGGCGACATGGATCGTCCAAAACTCGTGTTCTTCTTTGATGAAGCCCATCTGCTGTTTGATGAAGCGCCGAAGGTGCTTGTTGAAAAAGTAGAACAGGTCGTCAAACTAATCCGATCAAAAGGAGTTGGTGTTTATTTTGTAACGCAGAACCCGGTCGATATTCCCGACAGCGTTCTTTCGCAATTGGGCAACCGAGTTCAGCACGCCCTGCGTGCCTTCACGCCAAAGGAACAGAAAGCTGTACGCGTTGCAGCTGATACCTTCCGCCCCAATCCTGATTTCAGTGCCAAAGAAGTGATCATGACCATGGGTGTTGGTGAGGCGCTTGTTTCCACCCTGATGAAAAAAGGGGTGCCTTCTATTGTGCAACGCACTCTAATTCGTCCACCTGCATCAAGGCTTGGGCCGATTACCAAGAAAGAACGCAACGAAATCCTCAAACTCAGTCCGGTTGGTGAACAGTATGACAAGACCATAGATCGCGAGTCGGCCTATGAAATATTGAAAAAACAGGCAAAACAAGCTGCAGATCGTGAAGACGATATGCGCGAACATGAGGATGAGGAACGCGATGAACGCGGCCGTCCGCGGCGTACGCGTTCCGGGTTTCAACTGCCGGATTTTGACCGCGATGATCGACCAACCAAGAAGTCACGATCAAAATCCAAAACCCGCCGTAAAAAGGGCAGCCGCAGCCGCCAGACCGTAGCAGAGGCAGCGATGAAATCAGCTGCACGTTCTATCGCCAACAGTCTTGGACGGGCTTTGGTGCGGGGAATTCTGGGAAGTCTGAAACGCGGATTTTAAGAGCTTTATTACAGGTATTATTTGACGGGTCTTTTTACTGCCAGCTGAATTTATTTTGAAATGATACCTGCTCCAGCCCAGGAAACAGTTTTAGCGCTTGGTTCTTAATTCGAACAAGAATGACCCTTCTGGATTGGCCGGGGTAATACATTCTTACAAAAAAGGGCGCCCTGTAGCGCCCTTTCTCAAATCAGTTTTTGATCTTACTACAGCGCTTTGTCTGTAATCACGCTGGTCCAAGCGCCACTTGGTTCCTTTGTAATAACCGGATCCGAGCCAGCTGATAGCAGCGTTTTGACTGTACGCTTATAGTCAGCTTCGTCCAACGCACCATTGGAGCCGGCGGTGAGTTTTGCAATCTCACCCATCATACGTTTCTGGTGCTTTTCGGTCTGTGCGCCCGATGCATCGTTTTCAAGAACAATTTCCGCGGCTTCATCCGGATTGGCTTCTGCATATTTCCAGCCCTTCATGGATGCCCGTACAAAACGAACCATCTTGTCCTGAAACGCTTCATCCTTGAGATTGTCTTCCAGTACGTAAATTCCGTCTTCAAGGGTTGCAACACCTTCATCTTCATACTTGAAGGTGATCAAGTCATCCCCGGTAAGACCGGCATCGATAATCTGCCAATACTCATTATAAGTCATTGTAGAAACACAGTCGGCCTGTTTTTGCAGGATCGGGTCAACGTTAAAGCCTTGCTTTAGAACGGTAACGCCATCGGCACTACCGTCGGTTTTAATACCGAGTTTGCTCATCCATGACAGAAACGGATACTCATTACCAAAGAACCAGACGCCCAGGGTTTTGCCCTTAAAGTCAGCCGGAGAGGTAATGCCTGAGTCTTTGCGGCAGGTCAGCATCATACCAGAGGACTTGAAAGGTTGGGCAATATTGACAAGTGCCAGGCCTTTTTCACGCGTTGCAAGTGCAGAAGGCATCCAGTCAAGAACAACATCTGCGCCACCACCGGCTAAAACCTGAGCAGGCGCGATATCCGGTCCACCGGGTTTAATTTCAATTTCAATGCCTTCTTCTTTGTAGAAGCCTTTGTCCTTTGCCACATAGTAACCGGCAAACTGAGCCTGCGTCACCCATTTAAGCTGAAGCGTGACTTTATCTGCTGCCCAGGCACTTACAGCTGTAAGTGTCAGCGCTGCCGACAGTAATATTTTAATTAGGTATTTCATTACTCTTCTCCGTTTCTTGAAGTGTCAATTTTCTCCCCCTAATCGGCAGCCGTGCGTACAGACGGGTGCCAAAAAGTGACCGCTCGTTCGATGAGAGCCACTATTCCGTAAAATAGAGATCCGGCGAGTGCAGCAACAGCGATCTCGGCCCAGACCATATCTACATTCATTCTTCCAACTTCTGTGGAAATGCGAAAGCCCATACCCACAATTGGTGTTCCAAAAAATTCTGCCACTATTGCGCCGATCAGCGCAAGTGTGGAGTTCAATTTAAGTGCGTTGAAAATAAAGGGTGCAGCGGCAGGCAAACGAAGTTTGACTAAAGTCTGCCACCAGCTGCTGGCATAGGTACTCATCAGATCGCGCTCCATTGATCCTGCAGCGGACAATCCCTGAACCGTGTTCACCAGCATGGGAAAAAACGTCATGATCACGACCACTGCAGCTTTGGACTGCCAGTCAAAACCGAACCACATCACCATTATTGGCGCGACACCAATGATAGGCAGGGCCGAGACAAAGTTTCCCAGCGGCAATAGTCCGCGTTTTAGAAAGGGTGATCGGTCTATCAGAAGTGCTACTATAAACCCGGATCCGCAACCCATAATATAGCCGGCCAAAACTGCTTTAAGGAAGGTTTGCTGAAAATCGACCCAAAGTATCGGCAGAGAATTGGTGATGCGCTCCCAAATCATTGATGGCGGCGGCAACAGTACGGAAGGAACTTGAAGACCTCTGACAACGAGCTCCCAAATAACCAAGATTGTAGCCCCGAAAATAACCGGAACCAGCAGGTTAACACCGCGCTGCATGTTGACGTTTCGTCTCAGATCAATGGCGACAAGGCGCTGATTGACCCACCACATGGCAAGCCAGAAAACCAATGCTGCAATTACCAGCGTCATGCGATTGCCTCTGGTTTCTGGCCCATTCGTTTCAAGACTGCGTTATGGGCAAATCCGACCAGCATGACGAGGATAGCTGCTAAGGCAGCCGCCATAAACAGGGCAGACCATATCTGGATTGTCTGGCCATAATACGATCCGGCCAGTAATCTTGCACCAAGACCAGCAACCGCACCAGTAGGCATTTCCCCAACGATTGCACCGACCAACGAAATCGCAACTGCAACCTTTAAAGAGGTGAATAGATAAGGCATGGATGAGGGCCAACGCAGCTTCCAGAAAACCTGCGATCGCGACGCATTATAGGTGCGCATGAGATCCATTTCGCTGCGGCCCGGCGATCTTAGGCCCTTGACCATTCCAACGACCACCGGAAAGAATGAAAGATAGGTGGAAATTAGCGCTTTTGGTAAAAGTCCAGATATCCCTGCTGCATTCAGCACTACGATAATCATCGGTGCAATCGCAAGAATTGGAATGGTCTGCGATGTGATGACCCAAGGCATTACGGATTTATTCATCGCCTGATTGTGCACAATCCCTACAGCAAGTGCGATCCCAAGAGCAGTGCCAATCAAGAAACCCAGAAGTGTCGCCGACAGAGTAATCCAGGAGTGATATACCAAGGACCGCTTGGAGGTGATCTTCTTTTCAACCGTCGTCTTGTATATTTCTGCAAACACCTGATGCGGTGCGGGTAAAACGGGGCGCTCCTGCGCCATTGTACGGTTGACCAGTTCAGAAAAGCCTGGTGTTTCTTTCCCGAGCCGTTCCGCCTGATCGCGCTCAAATGGCGCGTTCATCCAGACGACACTGGCATACCAGATCACGACAATTACCGCCAATACAGTCAAGACCGGTATGGTCTTTCCTTTTTTCATCATCTTATTCATCATAAGAGTGCCCTGCCCTTAATCCCTCACGCACGCGATGGGCAATTTTTAGAAATTCGCTGCTCTCACGAATTTCCAGCGGCCGCTCTCTTGGCAATGGGGACTCGATGATATCTGTAACGCGGCCCGGTCTAGGGGACATCACCACAATGCGCGTGGAAAGATATACAGCCTCAGGAATGGAGTGGGTAACAAAGCAAATGGTTTTGTTGGTCTGGTCCCAAAGCTTTAGAACTTGTTCGTTGAGATGGTCGCGGACAATTTCATCCAGCGCACCGAACGGTTCATCCATCAACAACAGATCAGCATCAAACGCCAATGCCCTTGCAATCGAAGCACGCTGTTGCATCCCACCAGACAATTGCCAAGGGTATTTCTTACCAAAGTTTGCCAGATCAACCAGAGACAAAACGTTCTCGATCCGCTTATTCTTTTCCGCGGCAGAAGTCCCCATTATCTCTAATGGCACCGCGATATTTTTCTCAATGGTTCGCCAGGGAAGAAGAGACGCTGCCTGAAACACATAGCCATAGGCTCGTTGCATACGTGCTTCTTGCGGCGTCATTCCATTTACGGAAATACTGCCCCCCGTTGGCTGTTCCAGATCAGCAATAACCCTCAGGAATGTGGTTTTGCCACACCCGGACGGACCAATGAAGGAAACAAAATCACCTTGTGCCACATCCAGATTGACATTTGACAGGGCGTGCACCGGACCATCATTTGTCTGGAAGGTTAGATCAAGGCTATCGGCAGATACAACGGTCATTAATTGTGCGTCAAACCCCAGTTGCCGGTATTCCAGTCCTTTTCACAGGGGTTGGATTGGTGAGTTCCTTCCAGGTGGAAAGTGCCTTGTTAACCGTACCGTTTGCGTCGCGCTTAATAAAATTGCCATGGCCTTCCTGGGTTTTGATGTCACCATCTTCGATTGCAACTAAACCGCGCGTCAATGTATAACGTGGGAGACCCTTTACTTTCTTGCCCTCAAACACATTGTAGTCGATGGCAGATTGCTGGGTGCCCGCAGTGATGGTCTTCTCTTTATTGGGGTCAAACACTACAAGATCGGCATCTGCACCCACAAGAACTGCACCCTTTTTCGGATAGATATTCATAATCTTAGCGATATTTGTGGAGGTCACGGCAACGAATTCATTCATTGTCAGGCGTCCGGTTGCAACGCCATAGGTCCATAACATCGGGAGGCGATCTTCCAACCCACCAGTGCCGTTTGGAATTTTGGTGAAGTCCCCGACACCGTAGCGTTTTTGTTCGGTTGTAAATGCACAATGGTCTGTTGCAACGACCGAGAGGGAGCCAGACTGCAAGCCTGCCCAAAGCGAATTTTGGTGTTGCTTGTTGCGGAAGGGCGGCGACATTACACGCCTGGCTGCATGGTCCCAATCCTTGTCAAAATATTCGCTTTCATCAAGAGTGAGATGTTGGATCAGCGGCTCGCCCCATACCCGTTTTCCCTGAGCGCGAGCACGGCGAATTGCTTCATGGCTGTCCTCGCAGGAGGTGTGCACCACATAAAGAGGAGCACCCGCCATATCTGCAATCATGATCGCGCGATTTGTTGCTTCTCCCTCGACCTGTGGCGGGCGGGAATAGGCATGGGCTTCCGGACCATTATTGCCTTCAGCTAAAAGCTTTGCTGAAAGTTCTGCAACGACGTCTCCGTTTTCCGCATGCACCATCGGGATTGCACCAAGCTCTGCACATCGTTGGAACGAAGCGTATAGCTCGTCATCGTTCACCATCAGTGCACCCTTATAAGCAAGGAAGTGCTTGAATGTGTTGATGCCCCTTTCCTTCACCACGGTTTCCATTTCATTGAAAACCTGCTCGCCCCACCAGGTTATCGCCATGTGGAAGGAGTAATCGCAATTGGCTCTGGTGGATTTATTATCCCACATCTGGATTGCTTCCAGCAAAGACTGTCCCGGCGAAGGCAGGCAAAAATCAACTACCATGGTTGTGCCACCGGAAAGGGCAGCCCGCGTACCACTTTCAAAATCATCGGTAGAGTATGTACCCATGAACGGCATCTCAAGGTGAACGTGCGGATCGATGCCGCCCGGCATGACATAACAACCGGTTGCGTCCAACTCGTTGCCACCACTGAGATTTTGTCCAATTTCAGCTATTACCCCGCTCTCAATCTTAACGTCCGCCTTGTAGGTAAGGTCCGCTGTAACGATCTTTCCGTTCTTGATAGTGGTTATGGTCATTTCAGGCTCCCTTATATATTTTATGTAACATTAGAGCATCTTCCTCTCATGCATGATCGGCAGCCTGCTAAAAAGTTGCCCGGGTGTTGTGCAGGTTAGGATCGACATCAACCGCGGACAATAACTCCCACGCAACATCAGGGTCACCCGACAATCTCTGCTGCTTCTACCACCGCGTGGAATAAAACTTCTGCTCCTGCGGTGCTCCATTCCTTAGAGATTTCTTCTGCCTCATTGTGAGATAATCCATCGACACAAGGGCACATAACCATAGCGGTTGGGGCAACGCGATTTATCCAGCAGGCATCATGCCCAGCGCCAGAAACGATATCCATATGCGAATAGCCAAGCCGATCTGATGCGTCCCGGATGGACTGAACCAGCTTCTTATCAAATTCTGGCGGATCAAACTGCCCTACTATCTCGCATGAAAATTCTACTCCAACTGCTTCACAGAGTTTTGGGGCTTCTTCTTCCAACCGTGCTTTCATGGCATTGAGACGATCTATCTCATGCGAACGAAAGTCGATTGTGAAAACCACTTTGCCAGGAATGATATTCCGGGAATTTGGATAGACATCAATATGACCGATTGCACCGACTGCATTTGGAGCATTATCCATTGCGATTGTGTGCACTAATTCGGTAATCTGAGCCAAACCACGACCGGCATTTTTGCGCATCGGCATAGGCGTAGAGCCGGTATGGCTTTCCTTACCTGTTACAGTGCATTCAATCCATCGCAGTCCCTGACCATGGGTAACGACACCGATATTAACACCTTCTGTTTCTAAAATGGGTCCTTGTTCAATGTGAAGTTCAAGGAAAGCTGCCATATCCCGTGCGCCAACTTCTTCTTCACCCTTCCATCCAATGCGTTCCAGTTCTTCCCCAAAGGTTTTGCCGGCTGCATCTTCTTTGGCATAGGCCCAATCTTGCGTAAATTGTTTAGCAAACACACCAGAAGCCATCATAGCAGGGGCAAACCGTGTGCCTTCTTCGTTGGTCCAGTTGGTTACCACAATGGGATGTTTGGTCTTGATGTTAAGATCATTTAGCGTTCGGATAATTTCTAGTCCTGCCAGAACGCCCAGCACTCCATCATAACGCCCACCGGTTGGTTGTGTATCAAGATGGGAGCCAACATAGACGGGAAGTGCATCCGGGTCGGTTCCTTCGCGATGCATGAACATGGTACCCATTTGGTCAACACCCATGGTCATTCCGGCATCTTCGCACCATTGCTGAAAAAGCTTGCGTCCCTCTGCATCTTCATCAGTCACTGTCTGCCTGTTACTGCCACCTGCAATTCCCGGCCCGATCTTCGCAATCTCGTGGATCGAACCCCAGAGCCTGTCACCATTTATTCGTAGGTTCTCCCCTGGTGCTGCCATGCTATTGCTCCTTAGCGGCTGGACATGTTTTTACTGATTGGTAAAGACTACAGGTTTCAATTGGACACTCAAGATCAAAAATATTTTTTTGACGCTATTGTGTAGTATTCAAAGCCAACACCCGTTGAACAGCGAAAACTCGTCGATGAAACGTCACGTTGATTAATGCCTGGTTCCGCGATGGCAAGTTGGATTCCTGTGTTCGACACCGACTGAATTTTCTATCTGAACGACTAAGCAACATGAGGCAGATTTTGATATTCCGGCATGCGCTTTGCTTGGCCATCACAAAATCGATCAGCCGTCCAGCGATAATGCAAGGATGATCAAGGCTCCCGCGATCACCAGTACACCAGCCAATAATGAAAGGCTGACAAACCCATGGCCCAACAGCCACTCGTACAAGACTATGATGCCGGGTGTCAGGTAACCATAGGCCATTACCTTGGACGAAGGCAGACGCATTGATGCAAACTGGAGAAGAAAGAAAGTTCCTGCAGTGGTAAATAATCCAAGATAGAAAATTGTAATCCATACAATCATCGGAAGCCCAGCCCAATCTGTCTGCCATGCAGGAATAACCGCCCAAAGAAACATCCACAAAGTACTCGCAACCAGTGTCATAAACGTAAAGCTAAAGACTGCCTCACCATTGTTGAACTTGCGCACCAATGGCGAATAAAGGGCATGCGCAATGCATCCCACGAAGAAGATCATCTCGCCACGACCGATTTCAAATCGTAAGATGGCACCCAGATCCCCCTTGAATATCACCCATATTGCGCCGGCAGCTCCAATCAGCAGGCTTGCAATGATAATCGGCGTGGGACGTTGGCGAACAATGAGGAAACCAAAAACGGCGCTCATTAAAGGCACCAGTGTGAAAACTGCACCCGTGGTAACTGGCTGGGCGATTTGCAATGCAACAAACATAAGCACGAAATAAATCGCCATTAGCCCACCGAGGATAGGGAACCGCCAGAGGCGATCTGTAATAATGGGCAAACGTCGATAGATGACGAAACCAATCATCCCCATTGCAAGGGTGGCGACGACGAAACGCGCAACCGTTAACACAGCAGGATCGATGTGCGGAGCAGCAATGTGCCCGATTGAAAATGAGCCAGAGATCAATGCTGCAAACAACAACATTGCCAAATGACCTTTTAATTTTTCAACGCCTTTTGCGTGCGCATTACCATGCAACGCGGTCATTGAAAAAGGCTATTCCGCAGCAACCCTAGAAGGGTTGTTCGGATGCTCGGTCCAGTTTGCATAATCATCGACAACCTTGTTTCCCGTACGCGCATCTAATTCACCGGCCGGGACGCGTTCCATCGTAATACAGTTTTCCACCGGACAAACATTGACGCAAAGATTGCAACCAACACACTCCTCATCGATTACTTCAAAATGGCGCTGGCCATCTAACATAGAGGTAATTGCCTGATGCGATGTATCTTCACAAGCAATGTGGCAGCGACCACATTTGATGCAATTGTCCTGATCGATTTCGGCTTTCGTAACGTAGTTGAGGTTTAAATACTGCCAATCCGTGACATTGGGAACAGCCTTGCCGATGACGTCATCAAGCGTTTTATGGCCCTGTTTATCCATCCAATTTTCAAGACCGGAGATCATCTCTTCAACTATCTTGAATCCGTAAGTCATCGCAGCGGTACAAACCTGCACATTGTGCGAACCCAGTGCCAGAAATTCTGCTGCATCGCGCCATGTCGTTATCCCGCCAATTCCGGAAATCGGAAGACCGTACGTCTCATGATCGCGTGCAATCTCCGCCACCATATTCAGGGCGATCGGTTTAACTGCAGGACCACAATACCCACCGTGACTGCCCTTTCCATCAATAGAGGGTTCCGGCGAGAAACTGTCTAGATCAACCGATACGATTGAAGAAACCGTATTGATGAGCGACACCGCATCTGCTCCGCCATTGTTTGCCGCACGCGCCGGATATCTGATGTCGGTAATATTCGGCGTCAATTTTACAATAACCGGCATACTGCAAAATTCCTTGCACCAGCGCGTCACCATTTCGATGTATTCCGGAACCTGACCAACAGCGGAACCCATGCCGCGTTCACTCATTCCGTGGGGACAGCCAAAATTGAGTTCAATTCCGTCTGCTCCGGTGTCTTCCACGAGCGGTAAAATCTTTTTCCAGGCGTCCTGCTCACAAGGGACCATCAGCGAGACAATCATCGCGCGATCCGGCCAACGTTCTTTCACTTCCTTAATTTCCTTTAGGTTCAGGAACAAATCGCGGTCGGTTATAAGTTCAATATTGTTTAACCCGAGGAGACGCCGATCAGCACCCCAGATCGCACCATATCTTGGTCCATTCACGTTAACGATTGGCGGTCCTTGTTCACCCAGGGTTTTCCAGACAACTCCGCCCCAGCCAGCCTCAAACGCCCGTTCTACATTGTAGGCTTTATCTGTCGGTGGAGCCGATGCCAGCCAGAAAGGATTGGGAGTTTTTATGCCCAGAAAGTTCGAAGAAATATCAGCCATGCTACTCTCCCGCCTATGCGCTTAAAACTTTATGGATTGATTCTGCCGCATCACGACCGTGGGCAACCGCTGATACGGTTAGGTCTTCGCCGAAGGATATACAGTCGCCACCAGCCCAGACGCCGGGAACAGATGTCCGGAATTCCTCATCGACTTTGATGCGGCCCCTATGAAGATCAATTGCAGCGGACGAACCGTTGAGGTCTGATGCGGTAAAGGATTGACCGATTGCAACAAGCACCTGGTCTACCTTGAAGCTTGTTTTATCTCCAGTTCCGACCAATTTCCCATCGTAGAGTTCCGTATACTCAAATTCTATTGCGGATACGTTCCCACTTTGCGCATCTACTTTTGAAGGTTGCAGCCAGTGTCTGATTATAACCCCTTTTGAGGTTGCCAGTTCCTGTTCATATTCAGATGCATTCATATGTTCCTTGCCGCGCCGATAACAGATCGTTACTTCTTCTGCTCCCAATAACTTGGATTGTACCGCCGCATCAATTGCAGTCATGCCGCCACCGATGACCATAACGCGGCGCCCGACTGATAGATTGCCAATCGATTCAGATTGTCTTAAAGCTGCAATGAAATCGACTGCGTCATCAATTCCATTGATGATATCATCGTCCATACCCAATGCATTCACACCGGCAAGGCCGATTGAAAGAAATACGGCGTCATTGTTTGAGCCAAGCTGATCCAAGGAAAGTTCAGCACCAAGCTTCATACCGTTTACAATATCTATGCCACCAATTTCAGTCACATAATCGACTTCGGTCTGGGCAAAACCATCAACAGCTTTGTAAGCGGCAATCCCATATTCATTCAGTCCGCCCGATTTATCGAGGGCATCGTATACCGTCACCTGATGACCATGCATTGCAAGGCGATGCGCGCAGGCAAGACCGGCCGGTCCAGCACCAACCACAGCAATCTTTTTGCCTGTCTGCTCAGCGCGTTCATAAAACTGCTTATTTTCTGCCATTGCTTCATCGGTTGCAAAGCGTTGCAGCAGCCCAATGTTTACCGGTTTTCCCTCCGCAGTTTCTCTAACACAGGCTTGTTCGCACAACGTTTCCGTCGGGCAAACCCTGGCACACATACCGCCAAGAATATTTTGGTCGAATATCGTCTTTGCAGACCCAAGCGTATTGCCGGTAGCGATCTGTCTGATGAAGATAGGAATATCAATTTCCGTCGGACAAGCCGTTACGCAAGGTGCGTCATGGCAAAAGTAACACCGGTCAGCTGCAACCAAAGCTTCATGCGGATCAAGCGGTGGATGAACATCCGAAAAGTTTGTCTCATATTCTTCCGGGGTGAGCCTGCAGGAATGAATTCCATCGGCCAATTTGTTGCTAGCCATTTTACAATCTCCGGTACAAAACCGTCTTTTCAAACCAAAAGGCTAAGCGATTTAATTTTTTTAATCAATTGGTACACCTTTTTAATTTGCCTTTCGGACTGCTGCTTAAAGGCAATTCTTTTAAAGCTGCAAAATAAAAAACGACTGATTTCTACCGAGAGTCAAAGTAGTCAAATCGGAAAAGCATCTTCAGGATTATAAGATTTGAAGCTTTCAAGATATTGCCCATCTGCTTGGCGTTGCCAATCCGTGTCAGGCTGAATTGCTGTTACGCATTTGTATTTTTGCCGATAGGCATTTGTTCGTTCATTGGTTTCCATTACAATTGTAACCAAGCCGGCAACCTTACCTTTTTGCTGCTCGACCAGTTGGATCGCACCATGCATGGAACCTCCGGTTTCAACCCACTGATCTACAAGCAAAACCCGAGTGCCCGGCGCAAAAGCAGGCAATCGCATTTCCATTGCCTGCGTGCGACCGGTGTAATTGGTATATTCTGCGCTATCGGTATCAACGCAAAGTTTGCCAGATTTCCTGATCGGTAAGAACCCTCTTGCGAGGCGGCCAGCAATACCGGCTCCCAAAACGAACCCCATCGCATCAAGCCCACCAATCACATCTATTTCATCGCGGTCAAGTTCTGCACATAAATCATCCAGCAGATCATGGTAAGCCGCGCCATTAATGTAGATAGAGGTTGGATCAAGCCAGGCGAATTTTTCACCTTTTGTATTCGGCGCCATTAAAGAAAAATACCAGCGATCGTCTCTGTTTCCTTTGTCTCTAGACATGCGCTTAAACCTCCAGTTTCTTGATCAATTGCCGAAGCCTTTGGGGATCGATGTTGTAAAAATCATCTTTGAAGTTAATTCCGGTTGCCACCATGAAACAGTCAACATGCTTGCTGTATTCTCCAGCATTTTCCGGTGTAATGCCGGATGCAAGTGCGAGCGGTTTGTCGCCACAAGCTTTGCGAAACGTCTTTATCTTGGTTTTGTCTGCAGCGCTGCCTGTCGCAACACCGGATGTTGTCACCACATCCATATATTCGCACGCAACTTCAGCACTTTTACCGAAATCCTTTTTGGCCACTTCACGCTGCTTCTTAAATGCCGTGCCCCCAAAATACATACCGTTCCATCCGCAAGAAGCTTTGATGGACAGGATTTCTTCAGCTTCAATTTGCTCATTTGCAGCGCGGTGCTCATCGATGCGTGCGTCATCGGCCCAATAGGCATTTACCACCGTGCCAGCTTCGGAGAGTTTCCCAAGCTCAGGAAAGGCCTCTTTGCCTGTAATTGCCAGAAAATTTACCCCCATCCAAAGGTCTGGGAATACGTCTCGTACGTGCTCGATGATTGGTAATAAATGCTGGTATTCAAAATCGTGATTAATCAGAAAGACGCCTTGGCATCCGCCATCAATTGCCGAGCGCACGTTCCGATCGGTCTGCTCATTGTCGAGCACATGAATTACCGGCGTAACAACAGGGTTGTCAGTCGAAAACAGTTTTCTGAAATCATCCCGATTCACGATGCGTGCCTCCAGTTTGTCAAAAATCTAGGTGAGCTTGTAGGATTTGGAAAATTTATAGTACTAATACAATTATAAGTATTACTAGGGCCAGGGAACACACGAGGATCCCATCATGAACGTTAACTTGCCAACTGATTTGCTGCGCAGTCTAATAACGGTGTCGGATCTCGGTGGATACACAAAAGCAGCTGAAGCTCTCAATCGAAGTCAACCAGCTATCAGTTTACAGATGCGAAGACTTGAGGAAATTGTTGGTACCAAACTGATTATAAACGACGGCAAGCGACTTAAATTTACCGAAGCGGGCATTAAGCTTTCATCCTATGCACGGCAAATTCTTCATTTGAACGATGATGTTATTTCACATTTCAGACCAAGTGACGTAGCCGGTACCCTGATTGTTGGCTTGCCCACAGATTATGCAGTTTCTTATCTTCAAGAGGCAGTTGCTAATTTTGCAAAACAGCATCGCGAAACCGAGCTTGAAATTTATTGCGATGTCTCAGAAAATTTATTGAAAAGTCTGCATGCTGATCAGGCTAATCTGGTTGTTGCTTTGGTTGCAGATAATCAGAACCATTACCTAGTGAACGCCTGGGAAGAGCAACCTGTTTGGGCGGTTGGGAAGAAAACCGTGGTTGATACGAAAAAGACCATTCCTTTAATCGGGCATTTTGAAAATTGCCCGTATCGAAAACGCATGACCCAAGCATTTAAACGAAAAGGATATCGTTGGCGGATATCATATACCAGTCCGGATATTTCGGGTGTACAGGATGCAGTTGAAGCCGGATTTGGTGTCACGGCACTTACGAGGGCAACAATGACTCCCAAAATGCGATTGTTAACCGAAGCAGATGGATTTCCAACGCTTGAGAAAATCAGGATTGGCTTGTTTTATAAACTGCCCAGGGTTTCGCCTGCAGGTCGGGAACTTGCAAATAAACTTGTCCAGCAAATTGATATGTCAACGGACAAACATTTCCAACGCTCAGCCCAGAACACACCAGAGCACATATAAGCGTAATTAATGACACTATTTAAAAGATAAATTTTTATAATGCCTGGATTTGTCCATTATGATTAACACGTGAATGGGGTGCAACTTGCCAATCCGCCTTACATGGCAAGCCGATCTTGGAGATCCAAATAAATCAGGAAAAGGATTTTGTAGTGAAAAAGAAAGATTCAATTTTGGGGCCAAGCCGCCGAGAAGTACTGAAATATGCTGGCGCAAGCGCGTTGGCAATGCCATTCGTCAATCGTGCATGGGCACAAACCGTCGAGATCAACATGCTCGCTTGGTATGGCCATGGTGAGCCAGATATCGTTGGCGAGTTTGAAGCTGCTAACAATGTGAAGTTCAAGCCCAAATATTACGCAGGCGGCGACAATATGCTCGCGCTAATAGCTCAATCTCCTCCCGGCACTTACGACATAATTCTGTCAGATGCTGAATTTGTGCAGCAACTTAACGCTGCCGGTTATATTGAGGAACTGGACGCTGCTGACTACAATTTTGACGACATGCTACATGAAGACTTCACCAAATTTCCTGGACATTGGGCGGATGGAAAGCTTCATTCAATGATGGTTCGTTGCGGCCATCTTGGTGTCTCTTATAACAAAAATGCCATCACGGCTGAGGAGGCCACCAGCTATGCCTGCTTCTGGAAAGATGAAGTAAAAGGCAAGGTTGGCCATTTTGATTGGCATTTGCCAAGCCTTGGGATGATAAGCCTTTACAATGGAAATGGTGCCGGTCTGTGGGATCTTGACGATGCTGGTTGGGGCAAAGTTCGGGAAACAACACTGGGTCTGCGTCCACAGGTCGGTGGATATTTCGACTACGGCGGGACGTTTAATTCTCTCAAGAATGGTGAAATGCTTGCAATGTGCGGGATAGGCGACTGGATCACAGGCGTCCTGGAAAAAGATGGCGCGCCGGTTGCATCCGTTGTCCCTAAAGAGGGCGGTATTCAGTGGACCGAAAGCTATTGTATCGGCAAAGGTTCATCCAAGGCTGATATGGTGAAAAAGTTTATCCAGTACATGCTATCACCGGAGGGGCAGGTTAAGTCAGCGCAAATGGCTGCCTATCCTGGCTTCTGTATTACCAAAGCAGGGCGTGCAAAATTAAACGAAGTCGACAAAAAAGAAGCTGAACGCACCGGACAGGTTGATGGCATGGCAAATGACCCGATCACATTGGTGAAGGATGGCCGCATTCACTACCGCGACATTCCAAAGCAGCAGTCTTTGGAAGATTGGAATGACTTCTGGTCTGAATACAAAAACGCCTAGCCCTGCGTACAATTAAGATTTGCTTCTGCTGATATTCTCGGCAGAAGAGTTCCTCTATTTTGGCTGTGATTCATGGCGACCAAATACAGTAATTCTGAAGATATAACTTATAAAATGGTATGGCGTCTGCCGCTGATTATCTGGCAGGCGTTATTCTTCGTTGGTCCGTTGCTTTTGATGCTGGCGATGTCGTTCTTCCTTGTGAAGAACTATCGTATGATCGAAGCATTTGAGTTCCAAAACTGGGCCAAGATGTTCGGCCGAAATTATTTCTGGGACAGCTATCTGCTGACTTTTGGCCTAGCAAGCACTGCAACCGTCGTCTGCACTATGATTGCATTTCCGGCAAGCTATGCTCTTGCCTTCAAGGTGTCAGCCAACGCACGGCGATGGGCAATTTTCCTGCTTATAATCCCGTTTTTTACAAGTTATCTGGTACGCACCTTTTCCTGGTTTGTGATCCTTGCAGAAAGCGGCGTGGTAAATGCGATACTCAGCTATGTAAATCTTGGCCCCTATACCATGCTGAACACCAAGTTTGGGACACTTGTTGGGTATCTAACACTCACCCTTCCCCTGGTTATAATCCTGCAAACGATTTCGCTTTCGCAGGTAGACAAATCGCTTGTTGAAGCTGCTCATAATCTTGGCTGCAACCGCTTGCGCACCGTGTTCACAGTGGTTGTACCCCTTGCAAAAGTCGGACTGATTATCGGTGCAGTATTCTGCTTTATTCTCTCGTTTGGCGATTTCGTGGCACCGTATTATCTCGGTGGTTCCAAGCCACCAACGCTGCCTATCCTGATTATTGATCAAACAAAATCTGGTCAGCAATGGCCTCGCGCCGCAGTTGTTGCCATCACCATGATGGTAACCTTGTTCATAATAGCCTTCGGGGCGATTTATGCCGCTTATGCAAAGCGAAGTCAGCGATGAAAAGTAATATAAGAGACAGGGCGCTCAAATGGTCATTGTGGTTTTATCTGGCCCTGATCTTTATTTTTGTGTTTTCTCCAATTCTGGCGAGTGTGGTTTTTTCGTTTAATTCACAGCGGTTTCCAACGATACCCTTGGGCGAATTTTCGCTAGAATGGTATGCTGCGATCTTCGCAGATCCTGAAGTTTGGGAAGCTGCAGGAAGAAGCCTGATGGTTTCACTTTGTACGGCAGTCCTTGCGACTTTTATTGGATTTTGCACCGCTTACACTGACTATCGATATAATTTCCGCTTTAAAGGCGTGTTCCTTGCCTTGGCGCTTCTGCCACCAACAATACCGCTTATTATAATGGCCCTTGCGATGCTTGCCTGGTTATCTAGGATTGGTGCCTCAGGTCAGGTCTGGTCAATCATTATCGCACACACCGTTCTCACCGCCCCGTTTGCCATGGCCATAATACGATTGCGACTATCGCAAATGGATGAAAGCCTTGAAAGTGCCGCCTGGAACCTTGGCGCAAACCAATGGGCTGCAATGCGTTATGTAATTTTTCCATTTTCCAAACCTGCCATCATCTCAGCACTTTGTTTAACAGCCGCCGTTTCTTTTGACGAATTTGCTGTTGCGTGGTTTGTATCCGGTCTCAACAAAACCATTCCCGTGGTTATTCTTGAAATTGTTCAAGGTAATATTGATCCACGCGTGAACGCTATCGGCAGCTTTGTATTTCTGACCTCGATGACGCTCGTTATTACCGCTCAGCTTTTCTACATGTCCAAACAGAACAAAGATGATTCCTGATATGTCCGAACCCCTGATTGAATTTGAAAATGTTACGAAAAGGTTTGGTAATTTTACCGCAGTGGATGATGTTAGCTTCGCCATTGCGCCGGGCGAATTCATTTCCCTAATGGGGCCATCAGGATGTGGCAAGACCACAAGCCTTAGAATGCTTGCCGGCCTTGAAGTTCCCGATTCAGGCGAAATTCGTATCAACGGAAAGCGGATGAACGAAATAAAAGCCAATGAGCGCGATACGCCTCTTGTTTGGCAGTCGCTTGCGCTTTTTCCATTTTTAAACGTACAGGATAATGTTGAGTTCGGTTTGAAGATGCGTGGGATCGATGGCCCGACACGGAAAAAGAAAGCATCTGAATGGCTCCGGAAATTGGAGATCGAAGAGTTTGCAGGCCGTGAAATTTCTCAACTTTCAGGCGGCCAGCGCCAGCGGGTAGCCCTTGCACGGGCGCTTGTTCTGGAACCTGAAGTATTGCTGCTGGATGAACCGCTTTCGGCACTGGATGCACACCTGGTTATTCGTATGCAACAGGTACTGACACGATTGCAAAAAGAACTTGGCATCACCTTTGTTTATGTGACGCATTCCCAATCGGAAGCTTTCGCGATGGCGGACAGGGTTATCATCATGGGTAATGGGCAGATTGCGCAAATCGGCTCTGGAAAAGATGTTTACCGTTCACCAAGCAATCGCTTTGTTGCAGAATTTGTCGGGCGCAATAACATCTTCTCCGGAAAGGTCTTAAAGAAAAATTCTAAAAAGATTCGTATTAAGACGGCCGCTGGAAGTTTTGATGTTCCAAACGACGGCCAAACAATATTTGAGTTGGGTGCGCCGTTGAGCTTTTCAGTATCTGCTGATTTCATGACACTTCACACAAAACTGCCCTCTGAAAAGGCTTTGGAAAATCTGATCCCTGTCACGTTAATCTCCGAAGAGTTTATCGGATCTGTAGTTACTCTGTTTTTTGAAGGGCCAAATGGAACAGAACTAAAATGCCAGATACAAGAACGAGAGCTGGGAGATGTTGATATGAAGTCGGCGTGTGAATTCTATCTTAGCTGGCCGGTTTCGCGTGGCCACATTCTGGAAGAAACCCTATGATTGCAAATCCGATTGCTTGGCCAAACGGGGCAAGGTGTGCCTGTGCAATCACGTTTGATATGGATGCAGACAGCCTTATCCATATCGCAAGGCCAAAGGACGGGCATGATCATCTCTATCCTATAAGTATGGGTCGTTACGGGCCGACGGTTGCCATGCCCAGAATTCTTGAAACCTACCGTAAGTTTGGTCTCAAACAATCTTTCTTTGTTCCCGGATGGTGTATCAAAACCTATCCGGAAGCTGTTGAGCTGATTTTAAAGGGTGGCCATGAAATCGGACATCATGGATGGATCCACGAGGACCCGGTGGAAACAAATGGAAACCAACGCGAGTGGGTTGAAAAAGCACTTGAAGTTTACAAACAACAAGTAGGTGGTAAGCCGCGCGGCTATCGTGCACCTGTCTATAATATAACACAGGAAGTTATCGACTTATTGATTGAGAATGACTTCCGTTATGACTCATCCCTTATGGCTGATGATATTCCCTATTTGATGAAAACAGCCAAGGGTGAACTATATGAAATGCCAGTTCATTGGGGAACGGATGACTGGCCGCCTTTCGCCCATTATGACGAGATCGGATACATGATGCCGGTTCGCGGACCTTCCGCAGGACTTGCAGGATTTTGGGAAGAGTTTGAAGCGCAATACGAGGCTGGCGGTTTCTTTATGCTGATTGTGCATCCGTTTTTAACCGGTCGGCTGGCCCGATGGCGTCTTGTTGAAAAATGGCTGGAAAAAACGCTTGAAACCCGTGACGTGTGGTTCGCAACGCTGGAAGAAATCCAAGCACATGTGCAATCACAACGCGACGCAGGAACCTACAATCCTCGAGTAGAGAACCTGCCCTATTATGCCAACCCGCAAGCCTAGCGCGCGTCTTACTCACGCTCAGATGAATTACGATCGTGCATTCCGGAGGGTTGTGGGCTGAATAATATCCGCTAACTGAAGTCTAGAGACGATGGCGCATCCAATAAACCATAATGCATCCATATTGATCGCCGGTATAAAATCCACCAGCAATCCCAACTGCTCATTAACCTGCACACAGGACGCTTATAGTTGCACAAAGGACATCTAAATCAGATATGGCACACCCTTAACGGGTTGGCTTTTGTAAAACGTCATAGTTACGCATCTGAGTGCGAATAAGAAAATTTGGCCTTGCTCGACAATATTGAGAATTTCCAATTTGTCTTGTGCTAGCTTGGAGTATAGCACCAAAATACCGGCGCAAGGTACCGGCGGCACCCTAGTCAGCAAAAAATCCAATCAAGAATAATTATCTGTTTAGAAATCTTGTGAAAAGGATAATAGGCTGGCTCAAGACTCTGGCCTTGTTTTCAGCTGGCTGAGGATCTTTTAACCCTTAATTGGATTGCAGTCAATGATACATGATAAAAAATATCAAGTTTAAAAATTCTTTGCCGTCCTGCAGTGAAAGTTTAAGATTTTTTTCTTGCTTCTCTTACCAATTGCACCAGACGTTCCTTGATCTCTTTGGGATGCTTCAATGGTGGGTCAAACCATAATCGAACGCCTTGACTTCCATTAATCAAGTCCAAACCGTCCATATCGAGGGATGCCATTCGCCATGCGCCAGCCGGTTGATTGAGCAGGGCTTCTGCATATAAACCCACGGCATCAAGGTGATCTTCATTCATATGATCGACCGCACGCCGTTCCATCTCACGAAGTCCGATGCCTGATTGGGTCAGCAGTTTCTCACCGGTTATCTCAATAGCTTCTCCACCTTCGAATAACTTTGCACTGTTTGGCAAAAGACGAACCAGTTTCCTATCGTCGGTACTGCCGTGCTGCATTCGAAACCTCTGGTCACATAGCCGGTACATTTCAATGCTCAATTTCTCGATTGAGCAGATCAGATGAAGTTGCGGACTTACACCTAGAATAACCGATAAACTGGTATCCGACGACGATTCAAAAATCGGCGCCGTTTTCTTATCTATTGCTACCAATAATGCACCATCTAGATCGGAAGCACATGACAGGCGTTCTAGTGCAATCAACTCCCTGTCAATTTCGATATTGTTGATTCTGCAGTATCTTTCACACCGGAGCAGTGTTTTTGCATTTTGAATATGCTGGGAGTTCTCATTCTGGACATTGACTGGAATACCCATTCAGAGATCCTTTCTTAGCTTTGAATTTGCCGCAGAAATGACAGTTCCCCAAAATTTGAATATGTCCGGGGAACTGGATTTCATCTGCAGTTAAGCGCTGATTAGTCCTTCAGCTTCGACTATCTCCCAGATCTCTTTCCAGATTTTCTTGGCTTTGCCTCTTTGCTTTACCGCTTTTGCGGCTTCCAGATTGTCCGCCATGCCATCACCTTTAACGATGATCAATCCGACCATGCCCAAGGTTGCATGCGGTTGGCAAAGATAACCATAAACACCAGGTTTTTCTAAAGTGAGTTCAATTTCCTCGTTAATCTTGCCTTTCCATGGCTCTGCACCTTCAGGAATCATTCCCTCAATTGAAATGGAATTATGCCCCTTTGCAGTCGTAAGAAATTTAACGGAATCACCAGGCTCAATCACCTGAATCATTGGGTGAAAGACCATCCGCCGTTTTTTGTCTTCAGGATGTTTATTTAACATCTCGATGTTATGGGCGGTTTGCGCAAACGCAAAATTATTTGATGCCGCCAGCGCTGCCATCCCAACTAAAACTGTTCTGCGATTAAGATTCATTCCGGTCTCTCCACTCTTGATTCTAAGCTCACTCATAAACTTGACAAACATTATCAATTTAAACACTATATAAAGAAGAATTTTCTAGTCAACTATTGAGTCAGTCATGTCACGCACTGCTATAATCACGCAACTCATAGTCTATCTAGCATTTGCCACACTTATGTTTTTCTGGGGTAGCTACGTCCTCGCAAAGCAAACGGATACCAGAGGCGGTTCATCACAAATCAAAAGCGAGTGCAGTCAGCTGGAAGAGATTAATCCTGTTGCGGGACAGGTTTTTCAAAAAGCAGAAAGTCTCTATGAAGCTGCTCTGAATATTTTTCATGGGCCTTGCGACGTTGACCATTATAAACTCGGCATCAACCTGCTGGAACTGGCTGCAGGTCGTGGATACATCAAAGCGTCTTATCTACTCGGCGAGATCTTCTATGCGGGACAAATTTTTCCAACTAATTTTGACAAGTCGAAACACTACTATCTGCAAGCTGCACAAAAGGGGCATCTTGCTGCGCAACACGAGTTAGGCGTCATTATGCTTAAAGAGGCGACCAACGAGGACCAGCAATATGAAGCATTGCGGTGGTTGGGAATAGCTGCCTATCAAGAAGATGGACTGTCTGCTTACCTACTTGGGATAATACATCAGACAGGTTTGCACGGGATCGAGAAAAACCCATGCCTGGCTTTGGATTGGCACGAGCAGGCAACGGAAATGGGTTTCTCGGACACGGCCGGATTTTATGACAAGTTATCGGCGGCAGCTCATCAATACTGCAACTGAATAAGCAAACAAAATCACTACATTAAAAAAGGAACTTTCAGAATGTCTGAAACGAATACTGAATCACGAAAAATTCCCTCATTCTCATTTGAGACTCTGATGATACTGATTTTTTCAGGAGCAGTCGCTACTATTGCGTTTGATATATGGGGGCGTGTAATCAGCCCTGGATTATTGAGTTGGGCTACTCTGGCTCCAGTGCCGCTCGCGATTCAAACTGTAGATGTTTTGCTCGGTTTTAAATCTCGAGCTGCAGGACATTTCATGCATTTGTTTGTCGTTGGATTGATTGCGTATCCAGCAGGATGGATGTTCATTTTTAGACCTCTGCAACAAAAAATTGCACCGGCGCTACCGCTGTTCATTGCTTCTGCAATCTATGGATTTGGACTGTTTTTGTTGGCGATTGGTATTGTTGCCGGACCTTTATTAGCAGGAAATCCGTGGTTCTTTAACTGGACTGGCATTACCTGGGTCGCCATGATTGGTCACACGCTTTACGGAATTGTATGTGCCTATTGTGTCAATTACCTGGAAAAGCGCTTTAAAGCATAAAGCCTTAGTGCGCGTGGGTGTACATTTCATAACGAGATTACGCGGTAGAAAATTCCAGCTGTAATACTTGTGCGTTCAAAGGAAAGCGCCGCTTATTCCTCAATTTCAAGAAAACAGCTTTATCCCCGCGATTACAAAACCGGCAATAAATAAGGTCTGGGCAACAATCAAAGTGATTGATTGCCCGCCTACGCTCAAAACACTTTTGATTGAGGTTTTCATACCAACAGCCGATATCGCTATAAGCAAAAACCAACCAGATAAACTACTTAGAATTTCAACCA
>JBCCBE010000140.1:0-5191 GCA_039814425.1 Pseudomonadota bacterium | reverse complement strand
GTTCATTCTCAAAGGGTTTTATTGGCCCTGACACAGGCTGGACTTTCACGCGAAGATTCTTATCGGCTCGTGCAACGAAACGCTATGAAAGTATGGGAAGAGGATAAAGATTTTCTGGAAGAACTCTTGGCAGACAAGGAAGTAACAAACGCTTTATCCGATGAGCAAATCCGGGAAAATTTTGATCTGGGTTATCACACAAAACATGTCGAAACGATTTTCAAGCGAGTTTTCGGGTAACCGGTCAATACTGAGGTCTGATCTTCGCTTGAAAAAACACTCATAAATAGCCATCTGCCCACCATGAAAACTTCGCAAGCAGAAATCCTTATAGTGCCTGGATACAAGGGCGCTCCGACAGACCATTGGCAATCGCGTTGGGAACGGAATATCGCCAGCGCCAAACGCGTGGAAATGGGTGATTGGCATAAGCCGGTTTTTGACGAGTGGAACGCAAACTTGATCATGGCTGTCAATAAGGCAGAGAAACCGGTTTTTCTCATTGGCCATTCAATCGGTTCGCAAGTAATTACCCGGGCAGCTGCTGCATTTGAAAAGGAAGTAAAGGGCGCATTTCTGGTTGCACCACCGAATGTGGAAAATGCTACAATAAGGCCTCGTCATCTATTGACGTTCGGACCGGCAACGCGAGACCCTCTTCCATTTCCCTCAATTACTGTTGCAAGCAGGAATGATCATTTCTGTGAGTATGAAGAAGCAGAAGATATGGCGGCAGCGTGGGGGTCATTGTTCGTTGACGCGGGACATAGCGGTCATATAAACGCTGATTCCGGCCATGGACCATGGCCGGAAGGTTTGATGGTTCTTTCCAAGTTCCTCAAACAAATTGAGGTCTGAAAATCACCTATTTGGCGTAAGCCGGAATTGATACCATTCCGGTATCAACATTAGGATCGACCGTGAAATCAACCGTACGGACAACTTGCTTTGACTTGTTCAAATTCAGCTTGCGCCAACCAAGCGCCAGAGCAGCTTTCGGATAAACCATCGGGCCTGTTATCGATTGCGATGGGTTTTCGACACCAAAGTGGCGTCGCAACACTCCATTTGCATAATTAACTGCATAAGATTTGCGAATGTCAGTTGTCCAATGTTCCGTCGTCACGGAGATATTCAAACAATCCTCATTTGTGACACGATGCGGACAATTGAGCGGCCAATGAACCATTTCACCTGGTCCAAGATCATAAACAAGCGCATCATCATCAAATTTTGGATCGTATGGGATTTCTTCTTCAGTTTCACCCATGATAATGCTTTCCATATTGCGCGGATGCAAATATGGCGCCTCGTTTGGATAAACATATACCCGCTTTCGTCCCTCAACTTGCCACAGTGACTGTCCTGGAACATCCGCATGGTAAAACACTTGAACCTTCGGTGAAGAAATCAAGATCCCGATCTTACGTTTGAAAGTTTCAAAACCGGGAACATAACCTTCGAACTCATCGAAAATCTTGTTTAGAAGATCATCGAAATCTTCATCAAACCCTTCAACCTGGCGTAGATTGAGCCACATGCGACCCCGTTCTACGGCATCAATAACTTCTGAACCCGAGGTTTTGCGAATTACCCCTTCGCGCCATTCTGGATTGTTATAATCATAACCCATTGTGGTAAGGTTATAATTTGACTTTGGGCACTTATCGATCAACTTGCTGAGGTTTTCTCGCGTAAACAAACCAGTTTCCGCCAAACGATGCTGAAGATGTAAAGCACTCTTACTAAACGTTTTGGAATACTCTGGTTTCCAGTCAGATATTATTGATTTTTCCATTTTAAGCCTCTCCAGGATATGTTCTTTTTGGTTTTTGATTGAATGTGGGTTTAATCCGATTTGATCTCGACCTGGTTTTCTTTGAATCGCGTCATCAAATTCATGAATTCGCGTCCACGGTTTCCAGATTTCAGATAAATATCTTTTAGTGTCGGACGAAGAAGCGATTTCCAAAGGGAGCAATACAATCGCCCTCTGAATGTCACCGGTATACTGACGCTGACCATTGCAAATTGTTTGTTGGACCAGGACTTCTTGTAATCAGAAGGATCTGATAGAAAATCAAAACACTGAACACCTTGATCAAATGCCCATTTTTGCGCTCGATCAATCTGAATTTTGCCCGGTGAAAAACTCTTCCACTCAAGGTCAATCGAACCAAGATAGGAATAATAATGCCGATTGAGGACCATTCCAATTTCGAGAGCTATTGGTTGGTTATCAAGGCTAAGTACGTGAACGAAAGCTTTTCCGTCTTTCGAACAGTTTTCGACCGATAAGCTTTTGAGAAAATCAATCGTTCTTGAATCAAATAAGGCAAGTGACTGTCGTTCAGTTTCCTGTAGCCATTGCTGCTTCATTACAATTGCAGCTTCTACATATTGCTTGAACTCTGAACTCCCAGCTTCATAAACCTCGTAGGATACATCACCCTGTTCTTCCAGTTTGCGAGCCCTGCGAAGCCGCTCTTTTCTTTGTGATCTTGAAAGCGATTTATAATAACTGTCCCAGGTATCAATACCGTCATATTCTAGAATAGATGATACTTGTGGAATTCGTTCTTTAAACCCGAGCCCGTCAACTGTCGTTGCAAGCAATGAGGTTTCCGCCACATTGGTCAAGGTGATCGCATCCGCATCACATAATGCATGAATATTTTGCCAGACCTGCCAGGCTAAATCTGAAGTCACGACATCACAATCGTATAACCAATTGCAATATTGACCGAGCGATTCAGTCAATGAACGTAAAACCAAAATATCGCCTGAAGTTTTTTCCTGCATCATCGGCCAAATCAAGGCTGTTTGACCATTCACCTTTAACAAGAATACTTGAATCTGAGGACCGGTGTCCGTTTTCTCTGTGAACTTAGAACACCAGTTAAAACACCAGTCATAGGTTTGAAAATAAGTGAAAACTTCGCCACTGTTTGCTTCGAGCCGTAACCAATCGTCTTTGATAGATTGGATAGATTCAATTGACTGGCAGCTAATCAGCTCACATTCCTGTCCTTCATACTCAAAGACATTAAATGTAGTGCTGCCAGAGTTCCACAGGGATTTCTGGTCGAATGCCTCATCGGCAGAATATTGGATAGCTACTTCACTCACGCGCAATGCATTCCAGTGGGATTTACTAGGAAATCAACCTACATTGAATGCGTTTCTCAAGCCTTAGCAGGTATAATTAATATTCACTAAATCTGCCGAAATTTAGGCCTAGATACGAGGAAATCTGCTCAAAACGCTTTACCATCGAGACAATTTTGCGAACCCGCAGCTATTAGCCCACTGTCCAAAGCTAAACTGATAAACCGATAGCCGAATGAATGAACCAGTTTGGCGTGATCCGAATTCGTCGTAAATGCAGCGGCTATTTTACCTGCATTTCGGGTTTTCTCTGCTATTTTTCTTACGGCTTCGATACTACCCGGACCGTATGCATCCGGTAGCCCACCCCCTTGCATGAAAATCGAAAAATCTGATGGGCCCATTAAAATGCCATCAAGTCCTTCCACCTGCAAAATATCATCGAGATTTTCAAATGCCTCACGAGTTTCAATCTGCGCAAAGGCAATTGTTTCCTGATTTGCAGCAGTAGTATATTCATTCGGCCTTAGCCCAAACAGAGAAGCTGCATATCTTGGACCATAGGAACGATTACCAAGGGGCAAATATTTCGCGGCATTGACGAATGCTTCCGCATCCTTGCGGCAGTTTATCATCGGAGCAATAACGCCAAGTGCCCCGTAATCAAGAGCCCGTTCACAAAAATCCCAACGATCAAGTGGAATACGAACAACTGGCGATTTACCTGCCAAAAGAATGGAAGGTATACAACTCAACACGCTCGTTTCATCATGAAAACCATGCTGCCCATCAAGCACGATAGCGTCGAACCCCTGTTGAGCAACAGCTCCAACCACCTGAGGGTCGCGGTATTGACACCAACAGGCCATACAGGATTTGTCAGACGATAACTGTTCGCGAAGTCTGTTAATCAAGATTGGCTCGTAATCTGATCGATAGCATTTGCCATCAACTCTTCCATTGTACGGCGAATTTGGTGATCGGACTGATCTACACCAGCATCGTTAAAATCCTGACGGATCTTGCGAAACACATCCTCATCACCAGCTTCCTCAAAATCCGTTTGGATTATTTGTGTGGCATATGATTGAATTTCATCGCCTGATTTTCCAAGTTTTTCAGCAGCCCACTCACCCAACAATTTGTTGCGGCGCGCTTTTGCCTTGAACTTCAACTCGGCATCATGAGCAAATTTATTCTCGTATGCTTCTCCACGATTATCCATTCCGCTCATATTATTCTCCTCGAGTTTCCTTTCACCAGATATAACCATCGTTTATGCTGTTTTTAAGAAGTCGATCGCAAATTCCATCGAAAGCAATGCATTTACCTGTTCTTATATGTGCGTAGCCGCTTAAGGCAGTTGTACTTACACAATGCATGAATTATGAAAGCCTTAAATGGGTAGATTTGCCACAAGATTGGCGATTATAGCGGCAGGAACGAAGGACACTCCATGAGCAGACGCCGACGGATTTATGAGGGCAAGGCAAAAATTTTATATGAAGGCCCTGAACCGGGCACATTGGTTCAGTTTTTCAAAGATGATGCCACAGCGTTTAATAAGAAGAAGCATGAAATTGTTGACGGCAAGGGCGTTCTGAATAACCGCATATCGGAATATATTTTCCAGCAAATGACACGGGTTGGTATTCCAAACCACTTTATCAAACGCATTAACATGCGCGAACAATTGATCCGTGAAGTCGAGATTATTCCAATCGAGGTTATCGTCAGAAATATCGCGGCTGGAACCCTGTCTGAGCGCTTGGGAATTCCCGAAGGTGAAGTTCTTCCGCGCTCAATCATTGAATTTTGCTATAAGAAAGACGAGTTGGGTGATCCGCTTGTCGCTGAAGAGCATATCACAGCCTTTGGTTGGGCAAGCCCTCAGGAAATTGATGACATCATGGCACTTGCCATTCGTGTGAACGATTTTTTATCTGGTCTTTTTGCCGGTATCGGTATTCAACTCATCGATTTTAAAATCGAGCTTGGTCGAGTTTGGGAAAACGAAATGATGCGTATCGTCGTTGCGGATGAAATCTCCCCGGATTCATGCCGACTTTGGGATATCAAGTCG
>JBCCBE010000017.1:0-44265 GCA_039814425.1 Pseudomonadota bacterium | reverse complement strand
TCAGCTTCTAAGAGGGCCAGCCTGTCATCAAACAGGATCCTGCTGGAGAGTCTGGGATCCAAAACTGCGGGGCTGCACCAGATTTTCGCTGGTTTCACTCAAGGTTGCCGTAATAGACGTCGTTCTTGTGTCAAGTTGATCTGAAACCCTGCCGCTTGTGCTGTTGAGCATTTCTTCAAGCCGTAGTCCGGCACTTTCAATCTCACTGGTAAGCGTAATCTCGCTTCTTGAGATTGTATTACGGAGATTTTCGACATGGTCAGCGATTTCGGTTCTCTCTGCGCTGATATCATCGATAAGTCTTTTCAACCTAATCTCAGAGTCGCCATAAGACTGCTCAAGGCTCAAGACTTCCTTTTGAACGATATTCTCTAATTCGCACGCACGCGCAATAGCACGCTCCACGCCTTCACCGATTGCAGTTACTTCGCGCCTGATTGTGTTGCCTACAGTTGCAACAGAGTCAGCGGCAATCTTTTCCGGCTGTAAAAGGCGCATTGTAACCTGGGTCATTGAATTGGCGGCATGTCGCAATTCCTGGGCGCGACGTGCTACCGCTGCAAAACACCACAATAGCAACAGGGGTATGACACCAATTGCCATCCAGATCAGCATACTTTGATTGGTAACAATGTCCTGCAAAGTTGCAGGTGCGTCTGGCTTTTGAAAAACATTTGTATATGCGCCATAACTGCAACCGGCGATCCAGATTAATGAAATCAGAAACGTCCACATATAAACGCGTCCGCTTGCAGGCCGATCCAATTCATTCATCAACCGATCAACTTCAATGCTGTGCTGGTCATTTGCTGCTGGTGGCGGGGCAGGCAAGTATTCGGGCAGATCGACTTTAGCCGTCTTTTGAGGCGCTTCTTCGATAGATGATCCCAACCCAGATCCGACTAGATCTGATTTGTTTGGATCCAATTCTAAATCAGACGCAGCATCCGCAAGGCTTTGTTCTAACTGGGAAAATTCGTCTGCATTCAACGTTTCAACAGTGCCGATGTCGCTATTTTCATCGAAATCAATGGAAAGCGCCTGTTCCACTGCGTCTAGTGCAGCATCATCAGTTGATTTTTTCTTGGCATCGTTGGCCATGTATGTATCCTCGTGGATAAATGTTTACGCGGTTACCGCCCCGCATTATTTCAATGTATCTTTCTACAACATCGAACGGAAAATTTCACGCCTACGCGAAGGTAAAAGTTAAAATAAGGTTAACAACTTGAAGCCAAGTTCGCCAGTAGATTGTCCCGATTGCTGATAATTCAGATAATACAGCGTTTTAACAATTTATTCTGGTTCTTTGAGTATCCTATTCAAAAAGGAGAAATTGGATGGGAATGGCTTTAAAACGCGATGTTATTGATGCCTGCCGCCAAGCGGGAACACAAAAACCAATCGATCTTGTCTTTTTGTCGACTCTGACAATGGGAGACAGGGATCTTGAAGCAGATATTTTAAAAATGTTTGCCAGCCAGTTAGACGTTTATCACAAGATGATCCAGGATTGTGAAACCCACCAGGATATCGAACGCGTAGCGCATTCCATAAAGGGTGTTGCCCGTAGTGTAGGTGCTCTACGGTTAGCTGAAATGGCAAAATCAGCAGAGCAAATGCATGAATTTGATCATGATGCCATAAAGCAAGAGATGAGAGAGATCTCAGACTACATTGCGTCTATTTCCCAATAAGTCGACTACGGTCTGTTTTTTGCCAATTAAATATGCCATTGGTCTGTGTGCTTGACTTGATGAAAACTCATGCTAAATGCGCGGTTGAATTTCTTCATTTTGGAAAGACCAAAGGTTATGGCAAAAATTACCTACATTACGCATGATGACAACGAGTTCGAGGTCGACGCTGCGAATGGAACAACCGTTATGGAAAATGCCATCAAGAATTCCGTCCCTGGCATTGAGGCTGAATGCGGTGGTGCATGTGCGTGTGCTACGTGTCATATTTATATAGATGATGCATGGCGCGAGACAGTAGGCGGTCCAGAGGTAATGGAAGAAGACATGCTTGATTTCGCATGGGAAGTTCAACCTGGTTCCAGATTATCCTGCCAGGTTAAAGTCACCGATGCTCTCGATGGGGTTATTATCAGAATTCCTGAGAAACAAGCTTGAATTAATACATTAGAAAAATATTCTAATTTATTGTTATTACTTACTGAACTGGAAAATAATCAACAAAATCACCCTCTCTGTAAACATCGGTAGTAGCGCAATGCAAAGCACCACCGAACGCGTAGGCGTTTCTGAAGGGGATGGGTACAACTTCAAGTCCCAACTTGTCGAATTGCTCCATTTGGTTGACCTCAGAAGCTTCCACACAGACAGTCTTTTCATCAAGCATCAACACGTTCATCGATAACCACACAGAAGAGTAGCAGAGCGGTGGTGGTGAATTATGTGCAGGTCGCGCTGCATCAATAATTTCCCAATCATTCTTGTGGAAATATTCTCGTTGGTCGTCTGGCAAACGTCGTTCAGGATTATTGATGATCAATCCCGGCCGTATTGGCGTGAACGTTGCATCGATATGAATGGGATAAGGGTCACCGGGAAAGTTTACCGCTCTGACGCGATGGTCCGGGTAATGCCTGCGTAACCAATCAATGCCTTTTAAGTTGGTTGTAAAGCCATGCTGAACAATAAGATCTTTGCCAAACCGAAGAACGTCAGCGGCGTCAAACATCGGCTCTTCCTCGGTGGTTACAAAGAATTTCTCAGCTGTCCATTGCAGTCTCTTTTCGACGCCAATTGCTTCTGACAGATAATCGGCGCGGTAAGAAGCGTCGGTCATGCGTGGTTTTGGGGCGGAGGTGTGCCGCATGTTTGGATCATCATCAAAGTACTGCTGCAGGAGTGGTCTATAGCAAAGATATTCAAAAAACCGGCAGCGATAGGACATGGTTGCTTCGAGCATTTCGTTACCAACCGTTAAAATGACGTCCCGTGGTGGCATGCATCCAAAGGATGACGGGTTTTCCCAATCCGGGGTGGAAACCGGTGCAGAAAAATCCATCGGGGTCGGTCGGTCAACACGAATGCCCCGATCCGTCATCTGCTTGGCAAAGTAATTGAGCTCTTCATTTGCCTTGTCCACGGTTTCCTGGGTGCGCGGTCCCCACTGGCCTTTCATGTCACTGTCTTCAGGAACTTTGGCATCTAAGGCAGGTTCTGATGGTGGGATCATGCAACCGTCAGCCACACCAACGATTACATGTTTTAGTGGCGACCACTCATCCCAGGACTTAACGATTGTTTTGTCTTGCATTTTTATCCCCATTATTATGGGGTCGGAATAGACAATCACCGCGTATTTGTCACGTCACATGCCAGCGAAATCTTGACGTTTTGAGGCAAAAATTCGCTTTAGAAGTGTTTATGATTCATCAGGTTTTGTTTCAGATGCTCTTGTTTGGCCGATAATGCGTCTTACCCGGGCCTTTTCGTCTTCATCAAACTGAAGCTGCTCGGCATGGTGCTCTTTGAAAAGCACGGAAAACTCTTCCTCAACATCATTTCTGATTTGTTTGCACGTTTCGCGAGGGAAAAGGGCTTTTAGCGCGTCTTCGATCTTTAACGCATATCGATCTGCAATCGCCAAATGTACCGCTTCATGCAGCCGTGCATACTCTTCCAGATTATCCCACGCCCGAGCAAGGTCTTCTTTGAGGCGTTGTTCATTACGGTGACGGGGAAGTGTAACCCGGGCTTTTACATTGATGCGGGCATTGGCAACGGCACATTTACCACCTTTATATTGGTATTGAATGTCCGGCAGCATTCGCAAATCGGTAGAAGCAAGCGCCTTACCCACACCGGTGACATTAGGACCGTGTAATTTGATATCCCGATCCAGATCACCAAATGTCTCACCGGACACAGTGTAATAGGCAATTGAAACGGTCGTGCGCTCTCCGACACTGGTACACGATGCAAGGCTTGCCAAAAATCCGACGAAGAGCAATTTGTGTTTATTCAAGGTAAACGTTCTTTCCGTTCTCTAGTACCTTATCGACTGAACATTGTGGAATGGTCAATAATGCTATCGACCCAATTTCCACAATACTTCGTTACCTGCTTCCGGGCTAACTGGAACCAGATTTGCCAGAAATAGTGAAATTAGAGCCATGGCAGCACCGGCAAGGAAAACTGCCGCCGGGCTCCAAAGCCAGATTAGTCCGAAAATTACGGGTATGAATACGGCAGCAATATGGTTGATGGTAAAAGCAACACCAGCAGTCGGTGCAATATCTGCAGGATCAGCAATTTTTTGAAAGTAGGTTTTCATGGCAATTGCAATTGCAAAGAACGCATGATCGATCAGATATAATAGCACCGCAAGTTCCCAGTTTGGTACGAATGCATAGGCTGTGAAAACAAGTGCCAGTCCAATATATTCTATAATAAGCATCCTGCGCTCACCGAAGCGGACAATCCATTTTCCGATTGCTGGGGCCAGAAACATCGTCATCAACCCGTTGACGATTGCCAATAATGCAACTTCATGAAGCGCAAACCCGAACCGTTCCACCATCATGAACGCAGCAAAAACCATAAAAATCTGTCGTCTGGCACCGCCCATAAAAGTCAGTGCATAATAAAGCCAGTAGCGCTTTCGTAAAACCAAATGAGTTCTTTGAGGTACGCCATCTTTGAATGCGGGAAAGGCAATCCACATTCCAAGTGCAGCAATGCAGGTCATTAAACCAGTGACCATGAAAATTTCTGAAAACCCAAAGGCAAACCAAAGACCTGCAAAAAACACAAAGCCAAACGTCAAAAGTTGTGCAACAGAACCCACTGCCAGTATCTTGCCCATGGTGGCCGGAGCTGTTTTTTTCGGAAGCCACTGTAATGACAGGGATTGGTGCATGGTCTCATAATAATGAAATCCGATTGACGAGATAAACGTAGTGATCAAAAAGCCGGTAAAGCTTGGAAACATTCCTGTTACGGCGGCAGCACCGCCTAAAAGAAGCAAAGAAATATATGCCCAGGTTTGCTCTCTTCCGAATAAGAGAAGAAACACTGCTGCAAAAGACAAGAATCCCGGAATTTCCCGTACAGATTGTTGAATTCCAATTTCTCGACCTGAAAAATCAAGAATTTCTACCGCAAAATTGTTGATCAAGAGCATCCAGGCAGCAAAGGCGATCTGCATTGAAGCCGCCATCACCATTAGTAAAACCGCGGGGGTTTGCCATGGTTTGTTTATCTTGGAGGTTGTAGGGGAGGCTACACTCATTGCGTATGCCTAACAGGGCAAGATAGATGCGGCAACGGAATTGTTTTGAAATTGAATTCAAATCAATAAAGCTCCTATTCAAGGTCAAAGTGATGCTGTATTCGGGATTTGAATTTGGGTTCGAACCACAAAAACAGGTTTGAAAAATGACAAAAAAGCTAGAGACGTCAATATGGAAACTGGGCCACGGTCGGTTGATAAGGCTAAGCGGACGCTCTGTTATCATGGGTATCCTTAACGTTACCCCTGATTCTTTTTCTGATGGAGGAGAATTTGATAGTCTTTCATCTGCTTTGAAACATGCAGAAGCTATGGTTGGTGATGGTGCAGAGATCGTTGATATAGGCGGCCAGTCTACCCGGCCTGGCGCTGAGACCATCACGGCAGCGCAAGAACAGGATCGCGTTTTGCCGATAGTAGAAGCGATTTGCGAAGCAATAGATGTAGCAGTCTCCATCGATACCTATCGCGCTACAACGGCTAAACTTTCTTTAGATGCAGGGGCGCATATCATTAACGATGTGTGGGGGTTTCAAAAAGATCCAGACATCGCTGCGGTTGCTGCTGAAACTGGGGCTGGGGTTTGTGCTATGCATACCGGACGCGAGCGGACCAAACTCAGCGATGTATTAGCGGATCAAAAACTGTTTTTAGAGCAGTCCATAACCAGGTTGAAGGCAGCCGGTGTTCCTGATGAAGCGATTGTGCTTGATCCGGGCTTTGGATTTGCAAAAAATCCCGCAGAGAACATTGAATTGCTTGCAAGGTTCGACGAATTGAAGCTTTTAGGATATCCGCTGTTGTGTGGTACCTCCAGAAAGCGCTTTGTTGGACATTTTACAGGTCAGGATGAACAAAATAGGGATATTGGCACAGCAGCGACAAGCGTCGTCGCGAGATTGAAAGGCGCAAGTGTATTTCGCGTCCATGATGTATCTATAAATCGGGATGCATTAAATATCGCAGATGCTGTTCTGGAAAAACAAAATTCAACGAATGGCTCAATTCATGTCAACTTATAAGATTACCCTCAAAAATTGTGCATTTTTTGCCCGTCACGGAGTTTTCAATGAAGAAGAGACTTTGGGGCAACGGTTTTTCGTTGATGCGATATTGGATGTTGATGCTGGCAACGCGCTTGAAACTGATGAAATAGAAGGCACTGTTGATTATGGAACCGCTTTCAAAGTAATTGAAACGATTATTACAGGTAAGCGTCGATTTTTGATTGAGGCACTGGCGCTTGAGGTAGCACGCGCGATTTGTGATGAGTTCGAAATGGTCCAACGAGCTGAAATTACCATTCGAAAACCAAATGCACCGGTTCAGGGGGTTCTGGATCATGTTGAAGTGACCGTTACTCACGTGCCATAGGGCTTATCGTTGATGGAAACCGTTTATCTCGGTATTGGGGGCAATATTGGTGATGTAATTGCCAATATGGACGCTGTAATCCGTAAACTTGACGCATTGGAAACCGTTGATGTTGTAGCGGTCTCGCCAGTCTATAAAACACCGCCTTGGGGTATCAAAGAGCAAGACTGGTTTCATAATGCATGTGTGATGCTGGAGACCGGTCTTGATCCGGATGAACTACTCAATGAATGTTTGAATATAGAAACGCAGTTGCACCGGGTCCGCGACGTCCGGTGGGGTCCCAGAACGATTGATGTTGACATATTGGTTTTCGGTACCCGTCGCGTTCAAACACCAAATCTGACGATACCCCATCCACGCATGTTAGAGCGTGATTTCGTTTTGAAACCGCTTTCCGACATCGCTCCAAATCTGCTTTTGGACGGGGTCTCGATCCGTGATGCACTTAAACGGCTCAAAACTGAGCCGCTTGAGGCGGTCGATCTACCAGTAAACTGGTGGAAAGCGTAAGCTATGAATTGGAAATCAAATTTAATTCGTTGATCCGGTGACGATTGGATCGCTTTTGCGCGCCAAATTCATACCGATCACAGGGACTAGTTTATTGTTGTGGCGCACTGAAATTGTAACCTTCAAACGATTTCGGTCACTTAGGTTGGCAACCATTATACCGTTTAGTTTGTTTCGCTTGATTTCAACAACGAGACGATTCTTGGTATATCGACCACCGGTAATGTCCATACCCTGACCTTTTTCACCGTCAAGAAATGAACCGATGTAACGACCGGCGGTTTTTATGATTTCTGCATTCATTGGGCGTGAAAACACCCCAACTCGGCAAGCACCGTCAACACTCATACCCTTAGCGGTCTCTGGTTCTGTTCCACCAAACGTACAGACGAATTTCGTGCCTTTGTATTTGCCGGCAACAATTTCACCAGGTCCGGACCATTCACCGCGTATATCAGTGAAAAACACCTTATCGCTGGCATGGGCTGGGAGAAAGCTAAGCAGTGCAAAAACGAAAGTGGCACAAATGAATGGAATACGCATGACAAAGTCCCTGTAGTTACAGGGCAAGAATTAATCAAAATGGTTAATCGGGAGTTACAATCGCAGAATTTGGATGAATTATTCTACAATTTTGAAGGAATAATGCAGTCGATCAGATTTCCGTGACCGTTGGAAATTTTTGACCAGTCGCTAATATTGAACTCGATTATCGAGAATGCGCTGGTGGGGTACTTCATTGCAATAAGGTTGAGAGCCGCTTCATCGCCGCTGTTACTCAGTTTATTTGCAAGCGTGCCACTCATCGGATTATGCCCAACAATCATAACGGAAGAGGCGTCTTTTACCGCGCCAATTACCGAAAGATAGTCGTCCATACCACCAGAATAGAGTGCATCAATATATTCAATTTTGGGATTTGGATCAAAAGCATCAATAATTCGGCTTAACGTTTCACGCGTTCTTGTTGCAGATGAGCATAAAACCAGCTCGGGTCTTATTCCCAACTCATGTATTTTGGCCGAAACTTTAATTAAGTCTTCGCGCCCACGCTCGTTTAATTCACGGTCAAAATCTTTTTTCCCGGGACTGGCCCAAGAAGATTTTGCGTGGCGCATTATAATAAGTCGAAGCAATGGACACACCTTGTCTGTGAGTGGCAAACCTTGACCACGATGCTAAATGATTTGCAAGTCATTCTATAGATAGAATCCTGACGAAGTTTATATGAAATGCTGAAAATTTTCTTTTTCACGTATTTCCCCCTTTGTTCTATCAAGTTTCAATTTTGAATAAGATTTTACTTGTTTGCTGTTCCGCTGAGGTCTATACACGCGCGCAGCAAGAGAGGGTTGCTATGGGTGTTGTTGATTTGGATATCGATTATAGACCTAACGAAGATGAGCCGTTTATGAATGAGCAGCAAAAGGCTTACTTCAGAAATAAGCTTGAGAGATGGAAAGCTGAGATTCTGAGGGAGTCAAAGTCGACAATTGCAGTCTTGCAAGTGGAGACTGACAAACTGCCGGATGCAGCTGATAGAGCTTCTTCTGAGACGGATAAATCGATTGAGCTTAGGGCGCGTGATCGCCAGCGCAAGCTAATTACAAAGATTGATTCAGCTTTGCGGCGGATCGATGAAGGCACTTACGGCTATTGTGAAGAAACCGGTGAGCCAATTGGCATCAAGCGACTTGACGCAAGGCCAATTGCGACTTTGTCAATTGAAGCACAGGAACGTCATGAAAAACGTGAAAAAGTCTACCGAGACGACTGATATTAAACGCAATTATAGTTTTGGATCCAAAGTCGTAGTGATCGCGGCTGGTGCTTTTTTTACTTTAATTCCCGCAACGGTATTTGCAGGTGAAGCGGATGTTGTGGACGTTTCTGTAAGCGGGAATGGTGACTTATTTAGCTTTTCCGTCACCGTTGCCCATACAGATGAAGGCTGGGACCATTATGCTGACCGATGGGAAGTATATGGCGAAAATGGCACCATATACGTTACTCGCGTATTGGCTCATCCCCATGTGGAAGAGCAGCCCTTTACCCGTTCTGGTTCTGGCAAAATTCCGGCTGATATAACCCACATAATGGTGCGTGCACGGGACAGTGTGCATGGGTTTGGCGGCAAGGAAATGAAAATAGAGCTGCCCGGCCGTTAGGCATTGATCATTGAATTAGGGCGTTTAAACCATCCACGACAAATTGAACCGACAATGCGGCAAGTAGCACGCCAAGTAGCCGTGTAAGGATCATTCTTCCTGTAATCCCAAGATAGCGATCAATAAATTGAGCTGCTGCAAAGGCCAAGAAAACCAGCGTTAGAATTGCAACTATTATTACAAAAAGTATAAGTCGCCATTCGATACTTCCAGACTGTTCTGATGCTAAAAGGATGGTTGCAGAAAAAGCACCAGGGCCTGCAATTAAGGGTAACGCCAAGGGAAAAACTGACAGATTGGCAATTCTATCCTGTGTGACAGCTGTCTCGCCTGATTTGCGTTTGCGTTCTTCGCGAACGCCGAACACCATTTCAAAAGCAATGTAGAACAATAACAATCCACCAGCGACGCGGAAAGCGTGAATGGTTATCCCCATCGTGCTTAGAATAGTGCTCCCGGCTATCAAAAACAGTACAAGCAAAAACAGTGCAATCAGATTTGCCCGCAAAGCTACGGACAAGCGTTGCCGTCGGTTCATTCCCTCTGTTAATCCCAAAAACATTGGTGCCAGGCCAATTGGATCAATGGTGACGAACAAGGTTACAAATGCGTTCAGGAGAATATCAAATTCAAGCATAAGATACGCAATAACAGGCGATTTGCAGAATGAATACTGAATACTGCAGAAATCGTCATATTAGATGGGCAAACTGACATAAATATTGCCCTGAAATTAGCTATCTGAAACGGAATCATCTATATTTATAAGGAATTTACCAATCAGCACAGTCTAATCGGATATCTCATTGTCAGACGAATCAAAAACTCCAGATTTTCCAGAATCCAATGATGGCAGAGGCTCGGATATAAAGCCGATTTCAATCATTGAGGAGATGCAGCGGTCTTACCTTGATTATGCGATGAGTGTTATCGTTAGTCGGGCTCTGCCAGATGTCCGTGACGGCCTAAAACCGGTTCATCGGCGGATTTTGTATTCGATGCATGAAAATGGCTATGACTGGAATAAGCCTTACCGGAAATCTGCGCGTATCGTTGGTGATGTGATCGGTAAATATCATCCACATGGTGATACAGCAATTTATGATGCAATGGTTCGCATGGCGCAGAACTGGTCATTGCGGGTTCCTTTGGTAGATGGGCAGGGTAACTTCGGTTCTATCGATGGCGATAAACCTGCTGCAATGCGCTACACCGAATCCCGTCTTTCTAAGGCAGCCCACGAACTGCTTACGGATATTGACAAGGACACGGTCAATTTTCAGGACAATTACGATAACTCAGAGCGCGAGCCAACGGTTCTGCCAGCACGTTTTCCGAATCTGCTTGTTAACGGTGGCGGGGGTATTGCTGTTGGCATGGCAACCAACATTCCGCCGCACAACCTGGGCGAGATTATCGATGCTTGTCTGAAAATGATTGAAAATCCTGCGGTAACGTTGCCTGAACTTATGGAAATTGTGCCGGGACCGGACTTCCCGACCGGTGCGCAGATTTTGGGCCGTTCCGGCATCCGTTCAGCCTATGAAACGGGCAGGGGCTCTGTTGTAATGCGTGGCAAGGTGCATGAAGAAACCTTAAGAGCAGATCGTCAGGCACTTGTGGTGACGGAAGTTCCCTACCAGGTGAACAAGTCTTCTATGATCGAGAAAATGGCCGAATTGGTGCGCGAGAAGCGGATTGAGGGTATCTCGGAAATTCGCGATGAGTCCGACCGACAAGGTTACCGTGTCGTTATTGAATTAAAGCGCGATGCGGTTCCCGATGTGGTGCTAAACCAGCTCTACCGGTTTACACCATTGCAGAACTCATTTGGCTGTAACTTTGTAGCACTTATTGGTGGCAAGCCTGAACAGTTAAACCTGATGGATATGCTGAAAGCATTTATTGCTTTCCGTGAAGAGGTCGTTACCCGACGTACAAAGTTCCTGCTCAACAAGGCCCGGATTCGCGCGCATGTCTTGGTTGGACTTGCAATCGCGGTTGCCAATATTGACGAAGTGATTGCCCTTATCCGAAAGGCGCCCGATCCGGCAACTGCTCGTTCACAATTGATGGAGCGGCGCTGGCCGGCAAAGGATGTGGCGCCTCTTGTTGAGTTGATCGATGATCCGCGCCACAAGCTTAATGAAGACGGGACCTATAATCTTTCAGAGGAACAGGCTCGCGCAATTCTTGACCTGCGTTTGCAGCGTCTAACCGCCCTGGGACGTGACGAGATAGGCGATGAACTAAAGGCAATTGGCGACGAAATTCTGGATTATCTCGATTTATTGTCATCGCGGTCTCGTGTGATGAGCATCATCACTGATGAACTTACCGAAGTACGCGAAGAATTTGCTACGCCACGTCAAACAGAGATCATCGACGGCGGCTTCGATATGGAAGACGAAGACCTGATTGCCCGTGAGGATATGGTCGTTACCGTCAGCCATAATGGCTACATCAAGCGCGTTCCACTTGATACCTACCGGGCGCAGCGTCGTGGCGGTAAGGGCCGTTCTGGCATGTCTACGCGGGATGAGGATTTTGTAGCGCGTGTGTTTGTCGCCAATACCCATACACCCATGCTGTTTTTCTCAACGCGCGGTATAGCCTACAAGATTAAGGTGTGGAAACTGCCGCTTGCTGCTCCGCAGGCCCGTGGCAAGCCACTGATAAATATTCTGCCGCTGCAAACCGGTGAGAGCATCGCCGCAATCCTGCCGCTGCCGGAAGATGAAGAGAGTTGGGATAATCTCGACATCATGTTTGCAACAACGCGCGGTACTGTGCGACGGAACAAGCTTTCTGATTTCAAACTTGTAAACCGCAACGGCAAGATTGCTATGAAACTGGAAGAGGGCGATGGTATCGTCGGTGTTGAAACCTGTGTAGAAGATGCAACTGTCTTGCTAACTTCTTCGCATGGGCAGGCAATTCGTTTTCAGGTGACCGATATTCGGGTCTTTGCAGGGCGAAATTCGGTTGGCGTTCGTGGCATTAATCTTGGCAAGGATGATCATGTAATTTCCATGACAATACTTAACCCCTCTCAAGCCGAAGCTTGGGAGCGGACTGCCTATCTTAAGCGACGTCGGGCAATGATGGCCGCAGAAGAAGGTGAAGAGCAGGAATTGCAGATTGATGAGGAAGAGGACGCCGGCGATCAGTATTTGAGCGAAGAGCGCTATATTCAGATGTCTGCTTCCGAACAATTCATTCTGACAATTTCTGAAAGAGGCTATGGCAAGCGTTCGTCTAGCCATGAATACCGGGTTTCCGGTCGTGGCGGCAAAGGCATTGCTGCGATGGCAGTAAATGACCGTAACGGCAATCTGGTATCCTCTTTCCCGGTTGAAGAAACCGACGAGGTAATGCTTGTAACCGATGGTGGACAACTTATCCGATGCCCGATCACTGATATTCGCATTGCCGGTCGGGCTACCCAAGGGGTTACCGTCTTCAAAACCGCTTCAGATGAAAAAGTTGTTAGTATCGAGCGGATTTCTGAAAGCGAAGCTGAAACTGACGAGGAAGATGACAGTGCTGACAAAGGGGATAGTGCTGACAGCGGTTACAGTGCTGACAATGGTGATAGTGAAGTCTAATTGAAGCTTCAGTAAAGTATCAATCATAGTAAGTTAGACGATTAAATTTAGGTTTCGTATGACAACTGCTCAACTCCTGCCTTTCATTCTTGCCTGCTTTGCAATCATAATTGTTCCGGGACCATCCGTGACTGTGATCATTGCGAATTCGCTTCGTAAAGGCGCGACCGCAGGCTTAATGAATGTAGCTGGCACGCAGGCTGGTCTTATTCCGATGATTTTACTGGTGGCATTTGGCCTTGAAACGGTTGTCTCCGTTATGGGCGAAGCGTTTTTCTGGGTAAAGTTTGCGGGCGCGGCATATCTCATCTGGCTCGGTACAAAATTGTTGCGGTCTGATGGCAGTCTAGGTCAAGCCAAAGCAAAGGAAATGCGGTTGTCCGGTTATTTCTGGCAGGGCTTTTTGGTTGTTTGGTCAAATCCAAAAGCACTGTTTTTCTTTGGTGCTTTCATTCCACAATTTGTTGACCCTACTTCCGGTGATGCTTTTTGGCAGACAATATCACTCGGACTGATTTTCATTGCTGTGGCGACTATCTGCGATAGTGCCTATGCATTGCTTTCCGGCAAAGCCGGTTCCATGCTTACCAGGGCGCGCGTTCGTATGGTTGAAATTGGTTCTGGTATTTTCCTGATAAGCGGTGGCATATGGCTTGCCCTGCAAAAGCAGAATTAAGCCAAATCAACCGGGTTAAATCAACCGGGTTAAATCAGATGGGTCAAAGCAGGTAAGGAAAGCCGCCTTCGTGCTTTAACAACGCGATCTTGCGTTCTACACCGCCATCACCGGAATAACCACCAATGCCATCTGCAGAAAGGACGCGGTGGCATGGGATGATTATCGGGATTGAGTTGCCACCGCAGGCTTGGCCAACCGGCTGGCCATAGGTATCCAGCTTCTCAGCAATTTTGCCATAGGTGGTTGTTTCACCATAGGGAATTTTTAGCATGAGATCACAAACGGCTTGCTGAAACTGGTCGCCGCGAGGCTTTAGGGGTAAATCAAAGGTTTTAAGTTCGCCGGCAAAATAGGCAGCCAATTGTCCGGCGGTCTCTTCTAACAAGGCACTTGTTTGCGGTATCTGAGGGGTTTTCCAGTTTATCGCAACAATTGCTCCATTGCTCTCGGTCACACTGAGTGGCCCGTAGGGGGAAGCAATTTCTGCGGTTACGGTATCAGACATTTGTTTGCATTACGCCAAACCTAATAGCGTTCAATTAAGATCGGACGGGTTTTGCCATCCGGTCCATTGGTCTTTGCAATATCCATTGGACAGGCGGATACAACAATCAGCAAATCCGATTCAGCCTGCATTTCTACAAACTGACCGGCCTTAACTTCTGGCGGGATGATTGCGATTTCACTGTTTGGACCGATGGTCACGTTCTGAAAAATGTTTAAAGGCGAGGGGAGTTCGTGTGCTGTTTCGCCTGCTGCATCCATTGCCAGACAAAGGTTTTCTGCGCAGGAGCGATGATAGCCCTGGTGGCCCAGGAGTTCGTATCGCCTAGGGTCACAAGCGGACATTAACATGTCGTGATGTCCTGGAGATGTATCCTGTGTAATCTTCAAAAGCGCATGCCTTCGATTAGAAAAAAGCGCATCACCGGTTCCCGGAACAAGTTTTTCCAGCGTAGATCGAGTGTGTTCTGTTGATAAAAACTCGTTCGTGTCGCCGGCCACGAATGCCCAGAAATCGCAGACTTGCGATCCTTCAGAACATGAAATGCGGATTGTCTCGTTTTCTGCAAGGTGCATGAAACCCCAATAACCGCCTTCGACAGTTTGCTTTTCTTTAATACTCATTGCCTGTTCTCTACCATTTTTCTCGCAAACCAGTGTTTAACTTGTCCGCCAATCATAGGTTTCTTTCATAATTTCTAAACTGCTGCGCACAAGCTTTTCCAATATATTCAGATCATTTTTGGCAAGATTGGTGAGATATAGGCAGGAAACCGAATGTTTATGTGGCCCCAGTTTTTCAAGCAGATCTTCGTAGGGACTAAGCCTCGGCATAATATAAACCGCCAGATTTTGCTTGCGTGGAGAAAACCCGGTTAAAAACCAGTCTCCCTCTCGTCCGCTTTTATATTTATAATGGTAGTGGCCAAAGCCCAGTATGCCGGAGCTTGGTTTGCCTGCCAGTCCATTTGCCCAAACGACAGGTTGCATGCCGGTCCAGTCTTTAAATAATGGCAAGAGTGCCAGTGCGTCTTCGCGCCGGCGCTTATGCTCCACGGACTGTAAAAATGTGTCTGCATCCAGTTCTACTGGTTGAGTGATATTCTCTGCCATTGGTTCAGTTTAGGCTGTTTGCGGCGCGTTGCAAGGTGCCTGTGATCTATCAAATCTCAAGTTTATCTGATCAATTGATTTTATGCCGCAACGTTTGCTGGGCGCTACAATCTAAATCAATTTTCTGACGTCAGCGGCCACACAGCCGTATCGGTATGAAACTGCGACCAGGCAAACCAGAAAGCTTCATGGCTTCCAAGGTCTGTTCCATCCGGGCCAATTGCCTTTATGCCACCGGCATCAAGTTTGAGTTGGATATCTTCAAAGACAATTTTCTCACCACTTTTTAAAGCAGCAAATGCCTTGCTTCGTTGAAAGGCGACCGGTTCGCCGGATTGAGTGATGACACCCAGTACGTCCTCGTGGATCGACAGGCGTGGATCGACATCGCCAACAGGAAATATCGGACCATCGGCATCACGGTTATTGCGGAAATCAAAGTCGCGACCAAGTGCCAGTTTTTCTACTAGCACGGTGGTTTCTGGATGTTCCTTTTTCCAGGTGCCCCAATCAGTGGTGACAACGCTGGCCTGTTTTAGTTTCAGTTTCTTTTCTGCAAGCGGGCCTGTTACTGCGGTGCCAAGAAACGTGTCAAAAACTGAATTGGAAGTGATGTCATACATCACTTTGTTGGACCGGATGAGCAGACCGGATGTGCGCAGTACAGGACGCTCGATCCCTTCTGGCAGACGATCAGTGTAATAGGCCTGCGCCGCGCCGCAAAGGGTACAATAGGGAATACCAAGATTGCGGCCGCCCAGGGTGTCGTTCACCATTTCGCGGACTTCCATAATGCGGCGTGGATAAGCGCGGTATTCGCCATTTATGCCGATGCCAAAGACAATGTCATCGTCCTTGAGCCAGGTGGCGTCTTCTGCGCTGCTAACTTCCGGGTTATCAGCAGCGGGGATGCAATTACATTCTTTGTCTGTCGTATCAAAAGCGCGATCATCAATCAGAACACCGCCCCACGATACGTGCCGCCAATCAACATCGCCTTCAACAAAAATCTTTTCCCAACCAGGTACGAAGTTCGTGAAAATCGCACGCTTGTCTTTCAGATAGCCGGGATAGGACGGGATATCCCAGGCGATGAGGTGATTGGTGATTTCCGACCAGTGGCGGTGGGATTTCATTTCTTTACCGAGTAGGCGTCCAGCTGCTTTTGCAAAGGCACCGTGTAATTGCTGCTGCCAGGTAAAGCGCAGCCGGTCTGCCAGTATCCAGACAACACGCGGATCGCTGGATTCTGAAATTTCGTGAAGGCCTGCCCACTGATCTCGCCCCCAGGGTTGTTCGATGCTATCGATAAAGGTCGATTTGATCGCGTATTGCAAAGCCTCGGACAGGGGGCCTTGCGGAACGATTGGCGGCTCCCCAAATTGCTCAATTGCATAAGCTGAAGGCTTGGTTTTCGCTTCCTGGGCATGCGGCACACCCACCCAACCTAGTAAAACCAAAGCAGATACCATGATGAGCAGGAAGCGGGATTGGGAATAGAATACCGAGATCATAACCGGGCCTTTTGCAAAATTGAAACGTAGCCCGATATTTGAGACATCTCAATCAGATGGCAAATCAAACGACTTCAGTATTTTGTGACTAAGGTTGGCGATTGGGTTTGGTATGAAGATTTTGTTGGTTTTTGATTTGTGGATTGGCTGTTTGTTTTCTAGCGCCTTCATTTTGAAACTGGCGAAATTTCTGAATAAAAAAAACGCGCCCTGAGGCGCGTTGAAGTTCCAGACAAATAAAATTGTCTGCTTTGATTAGAATATCCTAGCTACATCCGCTCGTGGATCCGCAAGTATCACACTTTTCGCAAGTGCCGTTGCGCACCATGGTGAAGTTACCGCATTCACCGCAGGAATTACCCGTATAGCCTTGCATCAAGGCTTTGGCGCGTTGGGCATTTTTGTCGAGGTTAACAGCTGGGGTAGATGTTTGCGTCACTACTTCTGTAATTACTTCGACTTCTTCTTCCGGCAATACAGATGGCGCGGTTTCTGGCTCGAGGTCACGCTTAAAAGCATTTGGCTCTTCGTTCAGATTGGCTGCGATTGCGGTTGCACGCTGTGCAATCGGCCCGGTTGCAAGATTTGCTGTTACCGGTGTGGAAGAAGAAGGTGGCGCGGATTTCGATCCCTGAGGTTCAGGAGTAGTGGGCCGCACAACAGACAGGTTATGACCTCTGGTAAGACCTTTGGACACGGCATGCGCCTTGCCCTCTTGCATGCCCTTACCCAAAGCAGTGGCAGAGAAGTCTGACTGATCCACATGGGCCATATCGTGGCGACCAAGATAAGATATGCCAAGCTCGCGGAAGATATAGTCTAGGATCGAAGTTGCGTTTTTGATCGCATCATTGCCTTGTACCATGCCAGCAGGCTCAAACTTAGTGAAGGTAAATGCTTCGACATATTCCTCAAGCGGCACACCATATTGCAGGCCAAGCGAGATGGAGATTGCGAAATTGTTCATCATCGCGCGGAAGGCTGCACCTTCCTTGTGCATGTCGATGAAAATCTCACCCAACCGGCCATCATCATACTCACCAGTGCGCAGGAAGATTGTGTGACCACCAACTTTTGCCTTCTGGGTATAACCCTTACGACGGGTTGGCAGCATCTCCTGTTCGCGGATGCGCTTTTCAATTACCCGTTCGACAATTTTTTCGGTAACTTGTGCTGCCCGAGCTGCAATTGGAGCCTCTATCAGATCTTCAAGCGCATCCTCATTGTCTTCATCTTCGATCAGCGAAGCGTTCAATGGCTGCGATAGTTTTGACCCGTCACGATAAAGCGCATTGGCTTTCAGAGCGAGTTTCCAGGAAAGCATATATGCGTCCTTGCAGTCCTCAACGGTTGCACTGTTCGGCATATTGATGGTTTTGGAAATAGCCCCAGAGATAAAAGGTTGGGCTGCTGCCATCATGCGAATGTGACTTTCAACTGAAAGGGCACGTTTGCCGATTTTCCCGCAAGGGTTTGCGCAATCAAATACCGGCAGGTGCTCGTCTTTCAAGAATGGCGCACCTTCAAGCGTCATTGCCCCGCAGCAATGGATGTTGGCTGCTTCGATATCTTTCTTAGAGAAGCCAAGAGCTGCCAGCATGTCGAAGCTGAAATCATCGAGCTGGTCGTCGGTAAATCCGAGTGTGTCACGGCAAAACTCTTCGCCGAGGGCAAACTTATTGAAGGCGAACTTGATGTCGAAAGCCTGTTCAAGGCCTCGATTAAGGGCGTCGATTGTCTCATCTGTAAATCCTTTCGTTTTAAGGGAGGACGGATTAATCGCTGGTGCCTGATTGATATTGCCGTGACCGACTGCATAAGCTTCGATCTCACCAATTTGTGCTTCTGAATAGCCAAGCGTTCTTAGGGCTTGAGGGACTGCGCGGTTAATAATTTTGAAATAACCGCCGCCTGCTAGTTTCTTAAATTTAACAAGTGCAAAATCAGGTTCAATGCCTGTTGTGTCACAATCCATCACAAGTCCGATAGTACCGGTTGGGGCAATAACGGTTGTCTGAGCGTTTCGATAGCCATGTTGTGAACCAAGCTCGACCGCGCGATCCCAAGCTGCCTTTGCATGGGTTACAAGATTAGCCTGAGTGCAATTGCTATGGTCTAGCGGAACTGGATTTACAGAAAGTTCTTCATATCCTTCTGATTCACCATGCGCTGCAAGACGATGATTGCGCATTACCCGCAGCATGTTTTCAGCGTTTGGTTCATAGCCGGGGAAGGGACCAAGCTCCTTTGCCATCTCTGCAGAAGTTTCATAACAAATGCCGGTCATAATGGCCGTAATCGCACCGCAAATCGCCCGACCTTCTGGTGAATCGTAAGCAACCCCCGATGTCATCAACAGGCCGCCTATATTTGCGTAGCCAAGACCGGTTGTGCGGTAATCATAGGACAGACGTGCAATCTGTTTTGAAGGAAACTGAGCCATCAAAACTGAAATCTCAAGCACGATCATCCACAGCCGCGAGGCGTGTTCAAAGCTTTCGACATCAAATGCAAGTTGGTTTTCATCTTTTGCTGCGTTCTTGTCTCGGAATTGAAGCAGATTGAGCGAGGCAAGATTACAAGCGGTATCATCCAGGAACATATATTCCGAACAAGGATTTGACGCCCGAATGGGGCCTGCGGCGGGGCAGGTGTGCCAGTCATTCATGGTTGAGTTGTAATGCAGTCCGGGATCAGCAGATTGCCATGCAGCTGTGCCGATTTTTTCCCAAAGATCGCGCGCTTTTACAGTCTTTATCGGCTCACCGGTTATGCGTCCGATTAAGTCCCAGTCGCTATCTTCTTCGACAGCACGCAAAAACCCGTCTTTTAAGGAAACTGAGTTATTTGAGTTTTGACCGGATACTGTCAGATATGCATAAGAATACCAATCGGTATTATAGACCGGGAAGTCCATATCTGTGTATCCTTGACGGGCAAGCTGGATCACGCGTTGAATATAATTCTCCGGCACCGAAGCTTTCTTTGCCGCCCGAACTTCCCGTTTCAAAGCTGTATTCAGGTTTGGATCAAAACAGGTATCACCTTCTCCCTCACAGTTAATGCAGGCCTTCATGATCGCCTTCATGTGCTTCGAAACCGTCTTGGAACCGGTAACGATTGCAGCAACCTTTTGCTCCTCACGCACCTTCCATTCGATATAATCTTCGATGTCCGGGTGGTCGATATCCACGACAACCATTTTTGCTGCGCGTCGCGTAGTACCACCAGATTTGATGGCGCCAGCAGCACGGTCGCCGATTTTGAGGAATGACATTAGGCCAGAAGATTTTCCACCACCGGAAAGTGGCTCACTTTCGCCGCGTAGATGAGAAAAGTTCGATCCAGTGCCAGAACCATATTTAAACAGGCGAGCCTCACGAACCCAAAGGTCCATAATGCCACCTTCATTTACCAGATCATCATCAACGGACTGAATAAAACACGCATGTGGCTGGGGATGCTCATAAGATGACTTTGATTTTGTTAGCTTGCCAGTTTCAAAGTCAACGTAATGATGCCCTTGGGCAGGTCCATCAATGCCATAGGCCCAATTTAGGCCGGTATTAAACCATTGCGGGCTGTTTGGTGCCACCATCTGGCTGCAAAGCATATAGCGCAATTCATCGTAAAATGCGCGAGCATCTTCCTCATCGTTAAAGTAACCGCCTTTCCAGCCCCAATATGTCCACGTACCAGCCAGGCGATCAAAGACCTGCCGTGCATCCATTTCGGAGCCGTAGCGTTCTTCTTTTGCTAGTTTTGCCAGTGCGTCCTTGTCTGCTTCTGAGCGCCAAAGCCAGGAAGGAACTGAATTTTCTTCCAGTTTCTTAAGTACCGCCGGTACGCCGGCTTTACGGAAATATTTCTGGGCGATGATATCGCTGGCAACCTGGGACCAGGAGGTAGGTACATCTATGCCTTCGAGCTTGAATACAACAGACCCATCTGGATTACGGATCTCACTTGTGACTTTCCGAAACTCAATGGCTGAGTAAGGTGATTGATCCGTGGATGTGTAGCGCCGCTCGATACGCATATTTGTTGTTCCTCTTTTCCTGCGCCTTATGACGGGTGTATTGGCCCAATCATTCGGCAATATAAATTAATTGACCGGTTCATCCCCCAGTCCACAAACGCTTTAAAATTTGACACCTGTTACCTGTAGAACTGCATTTATCTTTTACGGTTTTACCGGATCGTAATGCAGCCTGAAGAAGCCTTCAGCCTGTCCAACACATTCTGTGGTTAGCTTGGGCTAAAAAACTATATATGGTTATAAACTCCATCGCAAATACTAAATATAGCGTTAACAGATCAAAATCGACTTTTTTACAATGGGAGCCAATTTCCGAATTTACGCGAGCGAAAACAGGTCACGAAAAATGTATCCGCGTACAGTTACTGCTCAACTTTTTGGAGAGAACCCAGTTTAACGCCGGTTTGCTAGGCTAAGACGTTGGTTCTAAGTTCTGTACCGCTCCCTACTGACGAAAACCGTACACAGAACCTCAGAATATCGTCAAGATGTTGTTTCAATGAATCTGGAAAAAACCACATCTAGTATGTAAAATGTGAATTACGTGGAAAATCCACGAAAAAAAGATTCCTACTGGATTCAATGGTTTGGGTATATATACGGCAGTTCAGTGACATTTTAGGTATTGAATTGTTAACCAATTTACGACTCCCGATTCTCATGTTTCTGGAGATATTTATTCCTAAGAATCGATAGCCGATTCTGAAGCAGATTCGCATCGCTTTGCCGATAGATTCGCAGGCATTATCACTTCTGGCTACCTTACAATCCATGCAGCAGCGTCTTTGGGTTGCATTCCCTTACGAAAGGGATGCACGATTAATTTCGAAGGTGAGAATTACTTACTGGTGGAAGTTCAAAAAGGGTAGGCGGTGAGCCGCCGCAAGGCGGGGTGTTGAACGAATCGATATTCTTATCAATCGCAGAATCAGCAGCAATCTGATTGCCTGTTATCGAGCTCGATACCGGCCCGTTTAGACGGGTATCTCTGGCCAATTCTTCGAGTTCATCTATCATGCTACCAAGTGAACTCCAAAGTCGAAAATCCGGATTATTATTCAATCTTGAGAGTGTTTCGCGTCTCATGCGTTTTAACTGCTGTAGCAAAGCCATTATGTCCTCCTCTGACCCTGGTTCAAAAGTCAGCGGGAAATGGGACAAAAGTCCGGCACTATTCTGGCAATTAGATGATTAAGCTTTCATCAGACATCAATATCGGTAAATTTCAGTGTCAGTGTGCAACAATCGTCGATGGCTGAACGGTTTTTTGATTTCTACCAACAGCAGAAACTGCAATCACCGTGCCTATCGCGAACATCATAAAACCACCGATCAGATCAACGAAATGATGTCCACCATGCACGAAGATCGCTGGCAATATGAGTAGATTTATAAACAAAAAGACTATTGAAATAATCGGTACGTTTCTAGATGCATACATTGCAGTAAACGCCAGAACTGCATGATAGGATGGAAATGCAATAAGGCCACGAATTTCTTTCGGTGAGATTACACCGGGTCCTTCAACAGCAATACGCATCATATCCAATGCATACGCTTGATCAACAATCGGCCCAACAGAATGCCAGCCTTCCTGCGAAAGAGGATAGATAACAGTCACCCCCATGGAAGGAAACAGGCCCCAAAAGCAAATTGTCAGCGTTGCCGTAATTGCAACTGACGTAATCATGACATGAAGGTCACGAAGCCGGTTGCTTAGCCCCAAGATGATGATCAATGCCGCAAATTGGGAAATGGTGGACATATATGCATATTTCAGGATTTTATTGATGGTTGGATATTCGGAAGCCAGGCGCATGATATCAGGCCAGTGATAACCGAAATACGCATCGAGTTTGGCTAGTTGAAGGTCAATTAATGGGGTCGAAAGTGGCAACAAAAGGTAGTTGAAGATCGACATGGAAGTCGAAAATAAAATAAAGGCTCCGGTACAAATAAGTGCAGAAGCAATACCTTCATTGCGGCCCGAAATACGATAGTAAAAGCCCAAGGGAAGCGTGAACAGAATTATCCCTGCCACGCCCGCGTAAGCAGGGATATCAAATTGAGCACCCTTGTATAGGCTTAGACAAACATCAATTGCCGCAGCAGCAATCGCTACGGTGAGCATTAAGAACTCAGCCGGTTTCAGTTTTAACCGTTCGCAAATCTGATTTCGCAGAAGCATGTTTTGACCCATAACCACCTAGTGAACAGGTCTCTACCTAATGGCAAAACGGTTAAAAAAGGATTCCCCAAACGAAATTCCCGAAATTAGGTTTTCAAAGGAACCTTGGGAACGGAACCGCCATTGCCGCCCTTATCCTTGCCGCGAGGCTTAGGAGGCGTCTTTGCACTGGTTCGTTTGCGCTTTGGTTTAACCGGCTTGTCTTCGATAGCATCAAGCTTGAGGAATTCTTTTTCCTCTTTATCTTTTTCCAAAGTTACTTTGACGGTTCCACCGGTCTTGAGCTTGCCAAACAATACTTCATCAGCCAGCGGTTTCTTGATGTATTCCTGTATAACCCTGCCAAGGGGTCGTGCGCCCATTTTATCATCAAAACCGCGTTTAGCGATCCAACCGATTGCTTCTTCGGTAAGTTCAAATGTGACGTTTCTTTCTGCAAGCTGAGCTTCCAACTGCATGATGAACTTTTCAACAATCTTATGAACAACCGGAGTTGGCAGTGATCCAAATGGCACGATTGCATCAAGACGGTTTCTGAATTCCGGAGCAAATAGGCGATTGATCGCCTCTTCATCATCACCAGAGCGTTTTGAAGAACCAAAGCCAATTGCCGCTTTTTGCATGTCAGATGCGCCAGCATTGGTCGTCATAATGACGATGGTGTTGCGAAAATCGATCTGCTTCCCGTTATTATCGGTCAGCTTCCCGTGATCCATTACCTGCAAAAGAAGATTGAACAGATCCGGGTGCGCTTTTTCAATCTCGTCGAGCAACAACACGCAATGCGGGTGTTGATCAACTCCGTCAGTCAAAAGACCGCCTTGATCAAACCCGACATAACCGGGAGGCGCACCAATCAGACGCGAAACTGTATGGCGTTCCATATATTCAGACATATCAAACCGCAAAAGCTCAACCCCAAGCGCGCTTGCAAGCTGACGGGCAACTTCTGTTTTACCAACACCCGTTGGGCCTGAGAACAGATAGGATCCAATCGGCTTATCCGGCTCCCGCAAACCCGCTCTTGAGAGTTTTATTGCAGAAGACAATGCGGCGATGGCATTATCCTGGCCGTAAACAACCCGTTTAAGTTGGGTTTCAAGATTTGAAAGGACAATTGTATCGTCCTTCGAAACCGTTTTCGGCGGAATTCGAGCCATCGTAGCAATTGTTTCCTCGATCTCTTTTACACCGATTTGTTTCTTGCGCTTTTCAGACGGGATCAGCATTTGCGACGCACCGGTTTCATCAACCACGTCAATTGCTTTGTCCGGCAGCTTGCGATCATTAATGTAGCGTGAGGACAATTCAACAGCTGCTTTAATCGCATCATTGGTATATTTAACCGAATGATAGTCTTCAAAGTAAGGCTTCAGCCCCTTCATGATTTCGATTGAGTCGGCGATTGATGGCTCATTAACATCGATTTTCTGGAAACGACGAACCAGCGCCCGATCTTTTTCAAAGAATTGGCGGTATTCTTTATAGGTGGTTGATCCAATACAGCGAATGGTGCCTGAGGAGAGGGCGGGTTTCAGTAGGTTCGATGCATCCATCGCGCCGCCAGACGTGGCACCAGCACCAATCACGGTGTGGATTTCATCAATAAACAATACCGCGCCGGGTTTTTCCTCAATCTCCTTGATTACCTGTTTCAGGCGCTCTTCAAAGTCGCCCCGATAGCGGGTGCCAGCCAGCAACGTTCCCATATCAAGCGAGTAAATAGTGCTTTCAAGGAGAACTTCCGGCACGTCTTTTTCTGTGATGCGTTTTGCCAGACCTTCCGCGATCGCTGTTTTTCCAACGCCGGGATCGCCTACATAAAGTGGATTATTCTTGGATCGGCGGCATAGAATCTGGATGGTACGATTAACTTCAGAAGTCCGACCGATCAGCGGATCGATTTTACCCAGTTTGGCTTTTTCATTCAGGTCTACGCAATAGTTTGCTAATGCGTCACCCTTGCTTGCTTGCTCTTCTTCGCCCATTGCAGTGTCATCATCCATTCCACGCACTGGCCGCATTTCAGATGCGCCGGCACGTTTTGCTATGCCATGAGAGATAAAATTCACCGCATCATAGCGGGTCATGTCCTGTTCTTGGAGGAAGTAGGCCGCATGGCTTTCGCGTTCGGCAAAAATCGCAACAAGCACGTTTGCACCGGTAACTTCTTCACGACCGGAAGACTGAACGTGAATTACAGCACGTTGGATGACCCGCTGGAAGCCTGCTGTTGGTTTTGAATCTTCATTATACCCAGTGACCAGATTGGCAAGTTCTGTGTCGATATAGTCGGTCAGGTTCTCGCGCAACGCATCAATATCGACATTGCAGGCTTTCATTACTGTGACTGCATCTTCATCATCTGCAAGAGCAAGTAGAAGGTGCTCTAGCGTTGCATACTCCTGGTTGCGCTCATTAGCGAAGGTGAGTGCATTATGGAGTGCTTTTTCGAGGCTATGGGTAAAAGAAGGCAAGTTCCTATCCGATCTCTACTTTTTCTCCATTACACATTGTAATGGATGTTGATGTTTTTGCGCAAAGTCCATGACTTGCGTAACTTTTGTCTCCGCCACTTCGTAAGTATACACACCACATTCCCCAACGCCATTATTATGTACATGCAGCATGATTTGTGTAGCCTGCTCTTGGTTTTTCCCAAAAAACATTTCGAGCACATTGATGACAAATTCCATTGGTGTAAAATCATCATTCAATAATAATACACGATAAAGGCTTGGTTTTTTAGTCTTTGCCTTGGTCCGTGTCGCTAAACCGGTATTATTTGACTGTTCATCGTCATAATCATCTTCATCCTGCATTTTCAGCGCATTGCCATTCGAGACGGCAAGCAAACAGTTTGATTGATGAAATAGCGGGTTGATAGTCAAGGGGGTCAGCCAAGCTCGCGTAATTGGAATATTCGACAATAATATAATGTATGGTTTCGATGCTGCAATAGGCGTTGTGCTATTCTGAGGCCAGTTTCTTCTTTTGTTGGGTACTTAAAAATTTAGTGAAGTAATTCTCTGTCAATTAATCCTAAACCCTTTGGTAACCTAGTGCCGCTATTTTCGTGAAATCAGCGGGCGCGTTTTACCCGCATTAGTATTTACAGTTCCCCGGAAAACGGGGTTAAGACGGGGAAAAGGTTTTGCGTACCCTATCTATACAACGGGCCACCCGCGGGTTGGCTGCGGCACTCATTGCATTATGTTGTGTTGCGATTGGTTCTACATATCCAGCGGCTGCTAATAGCAAGTATGCCGGCATTGTTATTGATGCCAAGACGGGTCGGACCCTTTATTCCTATAAGGCCGATTCTTCTCGATATCCTGCATCGCTTACAAAAATGATGACCATGTATATGATGTTCGAGGCACTTGATGAGGGTCGCCTTAAGAAGAACACTCGTATTGTCATGTCGAAATATGCTGCTTCACGGCCGCCATCGAAATTGGGAATACGAGCCGGTCGGTCAATTGCTGCAGAACATGCAATCTTAGCGCTTGCTACAAAATCCGCCAACGATGTTGCAACCGCAGTTGCAGAGCATTTCGGTGGAAGCGAAGCCAATTTCGGCGCGATGATGACAAGAAAAGCACGTCAGCTGGGGATGAAACGTACAACGTTTAAAAATGCATCCGGATTGACCGCTAAAGGTCAAAAGACAACTGCTCGGGACATGGCCAAGCTGGGCTTGGCATTACGCGAGCATTTTCCGCAATATTATCGTTATTTTTCAACCAGAAACTTCAAATACGGCAAAGCAAATTATCGCAATCACAACCGTTTACTGGGCCAAATAAAAGGTGTTGACGGTATCAAAACCGGATACACCCGTGCTTCGGGTTTCAATCTGGTGTCTTCCGTTGAAACCAACCGCAGATCAATTGTAGCGGTGGTATTAGGTGGCAGGTCTGGCAAAAGCAGAAACGCCCAGATGCGCAAACTGATCAATACATATTTGCGCAAGGCTTCCAGAGGCAGTAAAAAACTGCAAATCGCTGCGCGTAAACCTTCTGGCTATACAGTTGCTTCAGCCAACATCAGGCTTCCCAAGCGTGGACCTGTTCCGGTTTTCCGCGAACAATTGGTAGCAAAACGTACGCTTGATGTAAGCAAGCCAATCCAATTAGCATCTGTTGCGGTGCCGGTTCAATCGGCTGCAAAATTTGAGCAGGTCACCGTAGCTGACCGGCTTTCACAACAGGGTGAAGCTTCAAATGCGGTACCTGTCTCCAAGCAAACGCTTTCTAATCAGCTTTCCTATGTAGATGAAACAGTCACTGCTGGCGTAACGAACCCGCTAAAACCTGAAGGCTGGGTAATTCAGATTGCTGCTACTGATAGCAAGCAAACAGCCGTAGGCATGTTGAAAAAAGCCCAGGCAAGAGCTCCAAGCATACTCGGTGCCAAGAGCATTTATACAGAGCAAGTCAATAAGGGCGGTGCTGTTTTACATCGTGCAAGATTTGCTGGATTTAATGGCAAAGCAGATGCGCGCAAGGCCTGTAGCAGATTGAAGAAGCTGAAAATAGCCTGTTACGCGCTTAATACGTGATTAAACCAAACTCATTGAGTGCTGTTTTGAAAAATTTATGCGAATCGCTTGGGAGACATCTTAATGACTAAGGGTGCAATCCGAGCTTCAATCGAGAAGCGTATCCTTGGCTTGATTGATCCGGGCAGCAAGAAAAGTAGATCCGCCACTGTCAGGGTGGACCGCCTTCATGAGTTTACGGTGGGCGGCGCGGATCTGGTTCGAAGACGCTCCAGTTTCAAGACCAAGCACCTGGTAAGCCTCCTCCTTTGTCATGGGGCCAGAGCCAGAAGAACCTCTGTTCCCATCGCTCGGACCCGTATCTGCGCTATCACGCCAACCGGAAGAGCTGCGGTCAAGATACGCTTCCAATAGCGCTCTACTTTCATCGTCTTGCTTTAATTCATCATATAAGTTTGACAGTTCTTCAAAGCTCAAATCAGATAATGAGCTTCCTTCCTGGTTTCCTGCCAGCACCAAACCGTCAAGATCGCCGGTATCATGATCAAGATGCATTTCCAGCCATGCTGAACGTACGGTAGAGGTTTGCCCGTTTGGGGTATTTAAGGGTCGGACGTTTCTACTCCGCAACCACCACATTATTCCAAGCGCTATCATGGGCAGCCCAAAACTTATGCGCCCGCCTAAAATAAGTCCCGCCCCAGCCAGAACCGCTAAAAGGGGTACCAGGCGGCGCAGGAATTTTGCGATGGTTGCCGGTGAACTTCTGACAAACGCCAGAACGAAGACCAATACTACCGCCAGCATTATCATGCTGGTTAAAAAATATGCCATGCTGAATATCTATTCGGGTTGTTCTCCTATTAATTAGGAGCCGTAACCCGAATTTTCAAAGGCAAAGAATGATAGTGTGTTGCTTTGGTAGGTTTGGTCTCATCATGCAGAAGCAGATGCTAAGATTGTCTCTTCAAGTGACACCAGTTTTAACCGCGCCATTTGATACCCGATTTCAATGGCTTCATCTGCTTTATGAAAATCGGAAAGTGCAATCCCTGACAGATTGGGCCGGATAGTTATATCAGGCGGATCGCCAGCAAGCCTTGATCGGATTATTCTGTCTTGAATGATGTTGAATGCTTCAATCATTACGCCGGCGATACCAAGTCTCGACTGGGAATTGTTTTCCTGTAATTTTCCTGCGAATGGAAACCAGTTGGCGGTTTCTTCAGGTGTTTGTATTTCTGAAAACTCGCAATTGTTTTCAAAGCTTGTCGAGCGCACTACGGAAGATCTGCCGAATACCTCGCTGCTTAAATTTACGGCGAGCACAATTCTTTCTTCAAAGGCGCGACAGGCTGATACGGGCACGGGGTTAACCAGAGCGCCGTCAACGAGTTGGCGATTAAAATGATTTACCGGTTTAAATACGCCGGGCAGGGCATAGGACGATCGGATTGCATCAGAAAGCAATCCGTTCTCAATCCAAACTTCACTTCCGTTGCATATATCTGTGGCAATTGCGATAAAACGGCGATCAAGGTCTTCTACTTTCAGATGACCGATTTCCGCATCCATTTTGTCTGCCAGACGGGTTCCGGATAACAGTCCGGAAGCACGGAATGCAAAATCCATATATCGCAAAATATTCCTTCTTGTGATGGAACGGGCAAATTCTTCCAATTCATCCAGTTTGCCAGCCAGATAGCAGCCGCCTACTAATGCACCGATCGATGTTCCGGCTATCATGGAAACCGGTATTTCCGCTTCATCGATTGCACGTAATACTCCAATATGTGCCCAACCGCGTGCTGCCCCACCGCCGAGTGCAAGGGCTATTTCCGGCTTGGATCTTTTACCACTGGATTCATTTTGACTTGCAATATTTTGCAGTTTTCCAAGCGAAGTCTCCTCCGCATTAATATCAGAGGGTATGAAATCTACGACGTTTGTGTCAGCTGACATATGAGCTGCCCCGCTAGGTTAAAATCGCACGATACGCATTACTGGTTTCGTCTTTTTCAATTCATTTTGGGGCGACAAGATAAAAATTTAGTAAAGTTATACAGTAATTTACTGCCGCACGAACACTGCTAGCGCCACGACGCACAGCATTGCACCAGCCATAATAAAGTTGATTATGCGTTGAATATGAGCAGGCAGGTTCATTCTGCGCAACGTTACTCCAAGCAGGAGCCATCCAAAATGGACCGGGATCCATATTGCAGTCCAAAGGACAAATTTTATCAATGTCTCGGTGATGATATCACCTGGCAGGAATGTGAATCCTGAAAATAAGAGGGAATTTGCGACATAGGCTTTTGGGTTGATTGCTTGCAGGGCTATTCCATCACGTAAACCCGGTGCGGTTTCAGAAGACAAAAAACCGATTTTGCTACCAGCCAAAGCAATTTTTGCTGCAAGGTAAATGAAATAGCAGGTAGAAATCACGAGCAAAAATTCGCGTAAATACGGAACAGAAAATACCGCCGCTGCAATGCCTGATGCTACCAAAACGGCAACCATCGCGTTGCCTAAACATAAGCCCCAAAGGTAGCGGCTACCCTTTTTAAAGCCAAAGCCGGAGCCCACGCCAGCAACGCTTAAAACTCCGGGTCCTGGGGTAATTATCAGGAGAAAACATGCTGCAATGAAAGCAATCATAGCAGTTTACTCTTCTTCTATAGAAAGATAGACGCCTTCAGTTGAAGAATTAATAACCCGATAAAAGCACGAGCGTCTGCCGGTGTGACAGGCAGAGTTCCCGGCCATTTCGACTTTCAAAACGATAGCATCCTGATCGCAATCGATCCGCATTTCGCGCACATATTGAAAATCGCCCGACGTTGCCCCCTTATGCCACAACTCCTGTCGTGACCTGCTCCAGTAATGGGCTTCGCCGGTTTCAATGGTCTTTTCTATTGCCAGCTCATTCATATGTGCAACCATCAATACTTCTTTCGATTGATGATCTGTAACGACAGCAGTCACCAATCCATCTGTATTAAATCGCGGACGCAGAACCGGGCCCGTTTCAAGGTCTTTGGAAGCAGCCATTAAACACCGAATTTCGGGGTCATGCCCCAGGATTTTTATTAATTGCCCAAACGCAGCATAGACAAGAAGTTTTGCTGTTCACTTGAAGTGTCATGAAACACACCTGTAAATGCCGTAGTGATGGTGCTCGATCCCTGTTTTTTGATACCTCGCATTGCCATGCACATATGCTCTGCTTCAATCATTACGGCGACACCTCTAGGCTTTAGAGCATCATTAATCGTATGAGCGATCTGAGCTGTCATATTTTCCTGAGTTTGCAAGCGTTTAGCAAAGATTTCAACAGTTCTGGCAATTTTTGAAAGGCCAAGAACACAGCCATCAGGTAAATAAGCAACGTGCGCCTTGCCAATGATTGGAACCATATGATGTTCGCAATGGGAGTGAAACGGAATGTCGCGGACCAGGACCATGTCATCATAGCCACCAACTTCTTCAAAAGTTCGACCCAGCGTTTCTTTGGCGTCACTTTCGTAGCCGCCGAAAAGCTCTTTATAAGCTTTTGCTACCCGTTTGGGGGTATCAAGCAGACCTTCACGCTCAACGTCCTCTCCGATCCATTTAAGCAAAGTACGGACCGCGTCCTCCGCTTCTGCACGGGATGGGCGTTCGTTTTCGGCTAAAATTTTGCGTGATTCGACCGTTTTAAGGCTTTCTATGATCGCATCCATACCGATCTCCTGATTTGACAATTGGTTTCTCCGCGTCTGTTGGTTCTATGGGACCAGTCGCAGCCGAAACCCAATGCCAAAATAGAGAAATGCACGGCGGGTAAGGCTTTGCCAAGTTCCGGGGCTTTTGGCCATCAGGGCCTCCGGCACGGTTACCAGACAGTCTCAATATAGTTCATCTTTGCGAATGCTCAATGTTTAATCTGATCACAAAGATCAAATATTTGTCGACGAATTGTTACTGACTTCTTATATTGCATCTTAATATAGACGCTTTGTTTTCATCGGAGTTTGGGAAAGTGCATGCTTGATTCCGTTTATAATTCTAAAATTTTGGACTATGCGGGCAATATTGAGAAGATCGGTTCGCTGGATTCGTATGACGCTTATGCAAAAGCGCACTCAAAACTTTGCGGTTCGACCGTAGAAGTCTTCCTGAAAATGGATTCTGACACGGTTACTGATTTCTCCCACAAGGTGAAAGCCTGTGCGCTGGGCCAGGCCGCTTCATCAATTATGGCGCGTGTCGTGATTGGTTCATCTGCGCAAGAACTCCGGGCACTGAAATTGACCATGTATGCCATGTTGAAAGACGGTGGTCCGGCGCCTGCGGGCAAATTTTCGGATTTTCAGTTTTTGGAACCGGTTCGGGAATACAAGGCACGGCACGCATCAACTTTGCTGACATTTGATGCAATTGTTGACTGTCTTGATCAGATAGAAGCATCGCGTCAAGCGGCACAATGAAATCGGTGAAGCTCAGTTTTGTTGTAGGTTTCGATTAATGTCTAATTCTTGCAATTCTACAAGAAACTGGAATGGTCATTGGCCAAGAACACCGGGCCGACTCTTCGGAACAGCCTTTATTCGACTGTATCAACTTACACTTTCCGGGTTTATTGGACATGGGTGCAGGCATTTGCCCACATGTTCAGAATACGCTTATGAAGCAATCGCGCGTTACGGGCTCTTCAAGGGTGGATGGATGGGGTTAAAGCGCATCGCAAGATGCGGGCCAGTTGGTACATCTGGTCATGATCCTGTGCCGTTGGATGATCAAAAATAACAGTGCAATGCTTATTTACGTTTTTGAGAGCCATTGGCTCTAAGATAGAGCGAGCATGCTTTAATCTCAAAATAGTGAATGTTAATTCATCGCCCCTTGGATTAGTTGAATTTAATCCCGAATTGCGGACAGGTGTCGGAATTTAAATGGACATTTTATATTTATACGCGCTGCTTGCCGGCGCTTTGTCATTTTTATCACCTTGCGTTTTGCCGCTGGTGCCGCCCTATCTGTGTTATATGGCCGGAACAACTGTTTCGCAGCTCACGCAATCTGCTGATGAGCATCAAACTGACAGCGCGTTACGCCGTAAAGTTGTCCTCCACGCACTATTGTTTGTAATTGGATTTTCAGTCATTTTCGTAAGCCTCGGGGCGTCAGCCACCTTCATCGGGCGTTTTTTGCTTCAATGGTCTGATGTACTTGCCAAGATTGCTGGTGTTGTCATTATCATTATGGGGCTCAGCTTCCTTGGTGTATTCAAGATAGCTCTATTGCAACGTGAAGCTCGATTTCAGTCTTCAACGCGTGGTCCGGTCGGATCTTTCGTTATGGGGCTTGCTTTTGCGTTTGGCTGGACGCCTTGTATCGGGCCGATCCTTGCGCCGATCTTAAGTCTGGCCGGTTCAAAAGATACAGTCGGTGAGGGCGCGCTCCTTTTAACTGTTTATTCTGCCGGGCTTGGTATTCCGTTTATGCTGTCAGCCTTGTTTGTAGGTCCCTTTATGGGATTTCTGGATCGGTTCAAGCATTACTTGGGGCGTGTTGAGCAGATCGTTGGCGTTTTGCTAATCTTGACCGGGATATTGTTTCTGACAGGTGGCATGCAGACATTTGCGTTCTTTTTGTTGGATACATTTCCTGTTTTGGGGAAAATTGGATGATAGGCCGGCTTAAAGCCTGCCAGCCAACAAACTAACCAATGCCTCTATTAAATTTTGAGAAGTTTCTATATTTAAAGCCACTGGAATCAAATTTGTGGTGTTTCAATGGAAAGATCCTGTCTTGCAATAATTCTGGCTGCCGGAGAAGGCAAGCGCATGCGCTCAGAGTTACCAAAGGTGATGCACAAGATTGCAGGCCGACCAATGGTGCTTCACGTATTGCATGCTGCAGTTTCCGCGCAATGCAATGATATTGCAGTAGTTGCTGGCAACGGCTTTGATTTGGTTAAGGAAGCTGTGGAAAAGGGCCTGCCAGAAGCACAAGTGTTCGAACAAACCGAACGGCTAGGCACCGCCCATGCCGTTCTTGCAGCCCGCAATGCAATAAACGCCGGATATGACGACATACTGGTTTTATTTGGCGATACACCCCTTGTAAGCAGTGAAACTCTCCTGCAAATTCGCCAAACATTGGCAACCGACGTATCTGTTGCTGTTCTTGGTTTTGAGGCTGAAGACCCGTCCGGCTATGGCCGCTTGATAGAGAAAGATGGCGATCTGGTTGCTATTCGCGAACATAAGGATGCAACAGCACAGGAACGGAAAATCAAACTCTGCAACGGCGGTATAATTGGTCTTTCAGGACAACATGCCCTTTCTATGCTTGAAGCCATTAATAACGATAATGCCAATCAGGAATACTACCTTCCTGATGTAGTAGAAATTGCTAATAAAAGAGGGCTTGGCGTAAAAGCATTGCGCGCAGATCACGTTCAGGTTTTGGGTGCAAATACGCGCGTTGAATTGGCTGAGATTGAGAATTTCTGGCAGGAGCGCAAACGGCGTGAATTAATGCTGGACGGGGTAAGTATGCAGGCCCCTCATACGGTATTTTTTAATTCTGATACCATCATTGAATCGGGCGTTGTTATCGAGCCAAATGTTGTTTTTTCTGAAGGGGTTACCGTTCGTCAAAATGCCAAAATTAGGGCCTTTAGCCATTTAGAGGGAGCTGATGTAGGGGCGGGGGCAATCGTTGGCCCCTACGCACGATTACGACCTGGATCGAAGCTTGGAGACGACGTTAGGATCGGTAATTTCGTTGAGATAAAAAATGCCAATCTGGAAAAAGAATCAAAAGTAAATCATCTCACCTATATTGGTGATAGCGATATCGGATCAGGTGCTAATATCGGTGCTGGAACCATTACCTGCAATTACGATGGAATGAACAAGCACCGTACGGTAATTGGCGTTAATGCGTTTGTTGGTTCAAATAGTTCTCTTGTAGCACCCGTTACGATTGGCGATGGCGCGTATGTTGCTTCTGGCAGTGTCGTTACCGAAAATGTTCCAGAAGATGCATTGGGTATTGCCCGGGGGCGTCAAACCAACAAAGATGGGATGGCGACTGAAATTCGGGCCAGAAATGCAAAGCTGAAAGCTGAACGCGCGGCGGGCGAATCTTCCTAGGGTATTCCTACACTAAAATCTGCACAGATTAATCAAATATAGATGGTTCGTAATGTATTGAAATCGCATTTGAATTTTACTTTTCTAGTAACCGATGTATCGGAGCGAAAGAAACCATAGGGAATTTCGGACATGTGTGGGATTGTTGGCATCGTAGGAAATGAGCCAGTTGCACCTTTGCTTGTGGATGCACTCAAGCGGTTAGAATATAGAGGCTATGATTCCGCCGGTGTAGCAACCATTGAAGGCAGCGGGCTTGATCGCAGACGTGCCAAGGGAAAACTGGTGCATCTTGCAGAAAAGCTGGAAGCTGATCCTTTGTCTGGTACAACCGGCATAGGTCATACACGGTGGGCGACCCACGGTATTCCTAATGAGATTAATGCACACCCGCATTTTTCCGGTGATATTGCGCTGGTTCATAACGGCATTATCGAGAATTTCCGCGATCTTCGTGATGAACTGGAGGCGGATGGTTACGAATTTGCCTCAGAGACGGATACAGAGGTTGTTGCCCATCTGGTCGCGCGCAACCTAAAAACCGAAGCTGACCCTCGCCAAGCGACCCTTGCAGCATTACGGCGTTTGGAGGGTGCCTTTGCAATTGCCGTTATCTTTAAAAACATGCCGGATCTGCTGATCGGTGCCCGAAGTGGCCCGCCTTTGGCAATCGGTCATGGCAAGGATGGTATGTATCTGGGATCAGATGCGATTGCACTTGCGCCGTTTACCAACAAAGTTACTTATCTAGAGGATGGAGATTGCTGCATAATCACGAAAGGTGACGTCGAAATCTTCGACTTTGAAGGGAAAACGGTTCACCGCGCGCTCCAGCATTCAACCGGTTCAGCCCTGTTGGTTGATAAAGGCAATTACCGCCACTTCATGCAAAAAGAGATTTTTGAACAACCCGAAGTCACTGCGCATACGCTCTCCAATTACATGGACTTTGGCAAATGCGTAACGCGCCTCCAGAGCGAGTTGCCATTTGATTTTGCCAATTTGGATCGTGTTGCGATTTCCGCATGCGGGACCGCATATCTTGCTGGGCTGGTGGGAAAATACTGGTTTGAGCGTTATGCAAGGCTACCTGTTGATATCGATATAGCATCAGAATTCCGATATCGCGAAATGCCAATGCCGGATAAAGGCCTTTCGCTGGTCATTTCGCAGTCTGGTGAAACTGCGGACACGCTAGCATCTCTTCGATATTGTAAATCTCAGGGACAATATCTCGGTGCCATTGTTAATGTGAGCGAGTCTACGATTGCGCGGGAATCGGATGTAATTTTCCCAACACTCGCAGGCCCAGAAATAGGTGTTGCTTCTACAAAAGCCTTTACATGTCAATTAGCTACATTGATTTCTTTAAGTATCGCTGCAGGTAGAGCCCGCGGTGTTCTTTCTGAAGAAGATGAAAAAAGGCTGATTAGAGAAGTTACAGAAGCGCCAAAATATATCAATCAGGCGCTCAAGATTGAATCAGAGATTGAAAAAGTTGCCTTTGATCTGCAGAAAGTGCGTCATATTCTGTATCTTGGACGGGATACTAGCTATCCACTTGCAATGGAAGGTGCGCTCAAACTCAAGGAAATTTCCTATATTCATGCGGAAGGCTACGCGGCCGGCGAACTAAAGCATGGTCCAATCGCACTTATCGATGAGGATATGCCGGTTGTTGTGATTGCACCTTATGACCGCATCTTTGAGAAAACTGTATCGAATATGCAGGAAGTTGCCGCACGCGGTGGACGGATCATTTTAATTACCGATCAAAAAGGCGCTGATGCTGCTTCCATGAATACGGAACACACGATCATCATGCCGGAAATCCCAGAGATTTTAACTCCGATAGTGTATGCTATCCCAGTTCAATTGCTCGCATATCATACCGCGGTATATATGGGCACAGATGTTGATCAACCTCGAAATCTGGCAAAATCCGTCACTGTAGAATAATAGCGTTGGACCCGGCCTTGATTTGCCGGGCTTAATCGCCATTATCTTATTAGGTCACGAGCCTAGTTCAATAGAGTGGATTTAATGGCGAACAAAGATAAGCCGGAACATCGTTCAAGCGCTTCCAAGAGAATTCGGAATTACTTTCTGACAGGGTTTATCGTTTGCGCCCCGCTTGCGATTACTGCGTATCTTGTCTGGGGCTTTATTGGTTGGGTGGATGGATGGGTCAAACCCTATATTCCTGATGTTTATAACCCGGATAATTACCTGCCGTTCTCAATGCCAGGAATCGGATTGGTGATTGCTTTTTTCTCAATCACCTTGATCGGATTTCTTACCGCCAATTTTGTCGGGCGATCAATCGTATCTTATGGCGAGAATGTACTGGGACGCATGCCTCTGGTCCGAAATTTGTACTCTGGCCTGAAACAGATATTTCAAACGGTTTTCTCGCAACAGGAAACCTCGTTTCAGAATGTCGGCATTATTGAGTATCCACGCAAAGGTCTCTACGCGATGGTTTTTATCGCTACAGAAACCAAGGGTGAAGTTGGCGAAAAATTGCGAGACAATAAACTTGATACGTTGAGCGTGTTCCTGCCAACTACTCCCAATCCGACCTCGGGCTTTTTATTATTTGTACCGAAGAAAGATATTACCATTCTCGACATGAGCGTTGAAGATGCGGCCAAACTGGTAATTTCTGCTGGGTTAGTTGCTCCAGAATACGAGCCGATGGTCAAGAAACTTGCCAAGGGATCGGGTGTTAAGGTGTCGTGAAAGGTCTATCCCGCACGTAACATTCTCACTGCTCTGTCCTTACCAAACAAATACAGTAATACCCTAAGTGCTTCACCTTCTTGACCGCTCAATGCAGGATTGTTGATCAGTGCAAGTTTAGCGCTGTTGCGGGCAATTTCGAGAATGTCTGCATGATGTTCCATGCTTGCCAATTGAAATCCCGGTAAACCCGATTGCCGTGTACCCAATACTTCGCCTTCTCCTCGCAGACGCAGATCTTCTTCTGCAATCAAAAACCCGTCTTCGCTTTCGCGCATTATCCTTAGGCGAGCATGGGCCGTTTCTGACAAATGCGGATAATACAGCAGAATGCAGGACGACTTTTGGGATCCACGCCCAACGCGACCGCGCAACTGGTGCAATTGTGCAAGTCCGAAGCGCTCGGCATGCTCAATAACGATGATGTTGGCGTCTGGGACATCAATACCCACCTCAATCACAGTGGTTGCAACTAGAACGCGTGTAGCGCCAGTTTTAAAATCTTCCATTGCTTGCTGTTTTTGGTTTGCATCCATGCGGCCATGGATCAAGCCTACGAAATTTCCCAAGCGTGAAGTAAGGTCTTCGTGTCGATCCGTTGCAGACATCACATCGAGTTCTTCGCTTTCTTCTACCAATGGGCAAATCCAGTAAATTTTCTGACCTTGTGTGACCGCATGACGAATGCGCTCTATCAATTCTTCAATTCTTTCTGCATTGATGGAATTTGTCTGGATAGGCTGGCGACCGGGTGGTTTTTCGTCCAGTTTAGAAATCTCCATATCCCCATAAGCTGTAAGCACAAGCGTGCGTGGGATCGGTGTTGCCGTCATGACGAGAATGTCAGTCGCATCGCCTTTTTCGCCAAGGGTTAGGCGCTGATGAACACCAAACCGGTGCTGTTCGTCGATGATAACCAGCCCAAGGGTTTTAAAAACCACACTTTCCTGAAAAAGTGCGTGGGTTCCGATAAGGATATCTATTGCACCGGTTTCCAGTGCTGCCAGCGTTTCGCGACGTTTTGCTGCTTTATCTTTACCGGTCAGGACTTCGATTCTAATGCCGATTTTATCGCAGAGTTGTTTTAAACTTTGAAGGTGCTGTCTGGCCAGTATCTCAGTTGGTGCCATAAGTGCGACTTGATCACCTGCTTCAATTGCTTGAACTGCCGAAACCAGAGCAACAATGGTTTTGCCGGAACCAACATCACCCTGAAGCAGGCGTAACATACGCTCGGGTTTTTCAAGATCGGTAGAGATTTCTTGGATCGTGCGTTGTTGGGCTTTGGTTAGGGTATAGGGAATTGCCGATATCAGCGTATCTTGCAGCAGACGTGTACCTTTACGCGCCTTACCACTGGTTTTTCTGATCTGGTTCCGCAGTAAAGCTAATGCCAGTTGCCCGGCAAAGAGTTCATCATGGGCAAGCCTGCGCCGTGCCGGGCTTTTTGGGTCTAGATCAAGGCCATCCCTTGGAAAATGCAGGCGATGGATTGCAGTTTCAAAATCGGGCCATTTCTCGCGTTCCTGCAAAGTCCTTTCTGTCCATTCTGGCAGGATCGGAAGTTTATCAACTGCATTTCTGATCGCCTTTGCCATGACCTTGGGAGAAAGCCCGGCAGTTGCCGGATAAACCGGTTCAACCAATGGCAGTGCTGCAAAGGCTTCTTCGCTAACCATATGATCGGGATGCACCATATTGAATTTATTGTTAAAGCGCTCCGGCGTGCCACTAATATAGCGGACCTCGCCAACCGGCATGCTTTTGGCAAGCCAATCACCCGATCCCCTGAAAAATACGATATCAAGCTCTCCGGTTTCATCATGCACCGCGATTTTATAGGGTAGATTGGGTTTGCTGCGTGGTGGCGGGAAATGCTGATCAACATACACGCGAAAGGTCGCTATCTCTCCGGCAATAGCTTCGCTGATTGTTGGCTGATTGCGCCGGTCGATGTGGGAATGTGGCACATGTGTCAACAAATCACCCAAAACCGCACCTGAAGCGCTGTCTTCACCGTGAAATAACTTTGTTAGTAATTTAGCCAATTTAGGCCCAATACCGCTCAGGGAGGAGACAGGCTCAAAGAGGGGGTTCAAGATTTCCGGGCGCATGACAATTTATAGCAGTAAGCTGTGTTTAAAAGGCTGACAAGGTGTGGTCTCCACCCTATAACCCAAACCAACACATTTGAGTTCCCACGAGCAAGCACACAATGATCGAAGACACAGAAAAAGATGTTCGCATCCGTAGACTTTATTATCGGGCAAACCACCGTGGCATAAAGGAAATGGACATTATTCTGGGCGGATTTGCGGCAACCGAGCTGGTTAAATTAAGCGATCGGGAACTCGATGATTTTGAGGCGCTGATGGAAGAATCAGACCGTGATCTGTTCAGCTGGTTTATAAATGAAGTGGCTTTTCCATTGCCTGAACTTCAGGCGATTTTTGAACGTGTAAGTGCGGATAGCCTCAACGGTGGCAAGGTTGGCTGATCCGATTAACTTGCGTTCGATATTCGAAGAGGATTTACCGACAATTATAACGCAAGTGGCTTCTGGTCAGGAGGCGCTTGTACTGGCACAATTATGTGCTGAATCGACTGGCAAAAAAGGGCTGGTGCATGTTTGCGCTAATCCACAACAGGTTGGTGATATCTCAGATAGCATGGCATTCTTCGCACCTTGGCTGGAGATCATCACGCTACCAGCCTGGGACTGCTTACCTTATGATCGGGTCTCGCCAAGTGCATCTGTTATTGCACGGCGGGTAGATGCGCTTACCCGGATTGCACAGGCGGAAAAATCGGAAACCGGTCTCTTGGTGCTGACAACCACCAATGCACTTTTGCAGCGTAATCTGCCAAAAGATGCTTTGCTACAACAGCAGAGCCTACTCAAACCGGGTAACCGGATTGATATGGATAAGTTGACTGAACAGCTTGCAAGTGAAGGGTTTGAGCGCACATCTACAGTTCGTGAGTATGGCGAATTTGCCGTGCGGGGCGGTATCCTGGATTTGTATGTTCCCGGTGCGGAAGAACCAGTAAGACTGGATTTCTTTGGCGATACGCTAGAATCGATCCGTCAATTTGACCCAGCATCACAGCGCACCACAGGGCAGTTGAAGTTACTTTCCCTCAAAGCGATGAGTGAAGTTAGCCTTGATGCGGTCGTGGTGGAACGGTTTCGCAAATCCTACATTGAGCAATTTGGTGCGGCGACTCGTGATGATGCGCTTTATCAGGCAATCAGTGAAAAGCGGCGCTTTGCTGGGATGGAGCATTGGCTGCCGTTTTTCTATGAACATACAAATACGTTGTTTGAATATGCAGAAGGGTTTGCTTTTTCCTATGCACTCGATGTGGCGGAAGCTGCAAAGGCACGGGAGGACCAAGTTCAGGATCATTTTGAGGCCCGGCGTCAATCGATTGATCAAAAGCTTGAAGGCGGCACCCCGTATAAGCCAGTGAAGCCTGAAATGCTGTACCTTTCAGCGGAACAGGCTCTTGAACAATTAAACCAGGCGCATGGGGTCGGGTTTACGCCATTTTCCAGGCCTGAGACCGCATCTTTCAGGACAGTAGATGCCGGTGGCCGTGCTGGTCGTAATTTTGGGGTTGAGCGGGAAACCGGTGCCAATGTTTTTCAAGCGGTTGCTGGCCATATAGATGCTGAAATTAACGATGGACGGCGCGTTCTCGTGGGTGCCTGGAGCCAGGGGTCCATGGAACGCTTGCGGCAGGTTCTGGAAGAACAGGGCGAGCGGCCGGTATCGCCAACTGAGACATTCCAGTCATTTGTGTCCGGTCCACAGAAAATGCCGGCAATTTGTGTTCTGCCAATTGAGGAAGGTTTTGAGACCAAGGATTTTATAGTCATTGCGGAGCAAGATATTCTTGGTGACCGGTTGGTTAGACGCAGCTCAAGGCGCAAACGGGATAAGGATTTCATCTCTGAAGCTTCAGCTTTGTCTGAAGGAGATATTGTTGTTCACGTTGATCATGGGATCGGACAATTTGCTGGCCTTCGTACAATCGAGGCAGCAGGTGCACCGCATGATTGTCTTGAATTGCGGTATGCCGGCGAGGACAAGCTCTTTCTGCCGGTTGAGAATATTGAGCTGCTTTCCCGCTATGGCAGTTCTGATAGTCAGGTAGCACTTGATAAGCTAGGCGGCGTTGCCTGGCAGGCACGCAAGGCCAAACTTAAGAAACGCCTGTTGGAAATGGCGGGACAATTGATCCGAATTGCTGCGGAACGAGAACTTAAAACCGCAGAGCGCCTTTTGCCGCCAGAGGGCTTGTATGACGAGTTTTCAGCTCGCTTCCCCTACGATGAAACCGAAGATCAATTGCGGGCAATTGAATCGGTATTTGATGACCTTGGGTCGGGCCGGCCAATGGACCGGTTAGTGTGCGGTGACGTGGGTTTTGGCAAGACGGAAGTTGCATTACGCGCGGCTTTCATTACGGCAATGGCAGGCCAGCAGGTTGCTGTTGTGGTTCCGACGACGTTGCTTGCGCGCCAGCATTTCAAGACGTTTTCAGAGCGTTTTCAAGGATTACCTGTCAACGTGCGTCATGCGTCCAGATTGGTTGGTACTGGTGAACTTGCTGCAACCAAGGCTGGCTTGACAGATGGGTCAGTCGATATCGTAATTGGTACTCATGCACTGCTTGGCAAGTCAATTGAGTTTAGTCGACTGGGTCTACTGGTAATTGACGAAGAGCAGCGGTTTGGCGTTAAACATAAGGAGCGGTTGAAAGAACTAAAATCGGATGTCCATGTCCTGACTCTTTCCGCCACACCCATTCCGCGTACTCTACAATTGGCCTTAACGGGTGTGCGAGAATTATCTCTAATCACTACAGCACCTGTGGATCGTCTTGCTATTCGAACCTTTATTACACCGTTTGATCCGTTGACGGTGCGCGAAGCATTGTTACGTGAGCGGTATCGCGGCGGTCAAAGCTTTTATGTTTGCCCGCGCATCAGCGATATCTCCGAACAAAAAGCATTTCTCGATGATCAAGTGCCTGAGCTGAAGGTCGCGATTGCCCATGGTCAAATGACACCGGGAGAACTCGATGATGTGATGAATGCATTCTATGACGGGCAATATGATGTGCTTTTATCTACGACAATAGTTGAGTCTGGCCTGGATATTCCAACCGCAAATACGCTCATTGTGCATCGTGCTGACATGTTTGGACTTGCCCAGCTTTACCAGTTGCGCGGGCGGGTCGGGCGTTCAAAAACCCGTGCCTACGCTATCTTTACCCTGCCAGTTAAAAAGACCATGACAGCAACAGCAGAGCGCCGATTAAAAGTCCTGCAATCGCTTAATTCATTAGGTGCAGGGTTTGAGTTGGCAAGTCATGATCTGGACATTCGCGGTTCAGGCAATCTGCTGGGTGAAGAGCAATCCGGCCAGATTCGCGAAGTAGGCTACGAACTCTACCAGCAAATGCTGGAGGAAGCCGTTGCTGAAATGAAAGACGGAGATTTTGCTGAAACTTCTGGCAAATGGTCACCGCAGATTTCAATTGGAACGGCGGTTTTGATACCGGAGGACTATGTCCTTGATTTGCAGTTGCGGTTGAGCCTCTATCGTCGTTTGTCAGATATCGCCGAACCGGAAGAAATCGACGCTTTTGCGGCTGAGTTAATTGACCGGTTCGGTCCGCTTCCTCAGGAAGTCGAGTATCTACTGAAAATTGTTTACATCAAAGGTCTTTGCATGATTGCAAATGTCGAGAAGTTTGATGCGGGTCCGAAAGGAGCAGTGATAGCGTTCCGGAACAATTTTTATCCGGCTTCTGCGCATCTGGTGACCTGGCTCGGTGAACAGGGGAGCAATGCTAAAATTAGGCCGGATCAGAGTATTTTTCTGTCACGCAACTGGGAACAGGCTGATAAGCGCTTGAAAGGTGCAGCGATGATCATGAACAAGCTCGCTGGCTTCGTAAAAGAAGACAGCGGAACTGTCTGAGTTGCATTAAGTCTAAGCTTCTGCAATCCAGCCCTGCTTGTTCACCTATTGCTGTTGTTGTTCAATTGCGTGTTCAATAGCTGCAAATATCTGATCTGCAGGTTGAGCGCCCATTACTGCAAACTTGTTGTCCACAATGAAGCATGGAACACCGGTCACGCCCATTTCCCGTGCGTGATCAATGTCTTTTGAAACCCGCTCTTTATCCTCATCGCTTTTAAGAAGCCCGTCCACAATATTACCATCCATTCCGGCTTCCTTGGCAATTTCCACCAGAATATCATCCTGACCGATATGACCGCCTTCCAGAAAGAAAACTTCGAAAAGGCGCTCAACAATCTTGTTCTGGACTTCCGGGCTCTGCCCACCAGCCCATAAGATCAATCGGTGGGCGTCCAGCGTATTTGGAGAAACTTTCATATCTTCAAAATTAAAAGCAATACCAAGTGCTTTCCCGGCATCGCGAATGCGGCCATAGACTTGATTGGCGCCAGCTTCTCCACCAAACTTGTTATTTAGATATTCCGCGCGATCCATGCCTTCTTTTGGCAGGGATGAATCCAGTTGGTATGGTCGCCAGGTAACCTGTATGTCTATATCTTCCGCCTTTGCAATTGCCTCATCCAAATTTGTTTTTCCAATGTAACACCACGGGCACATCACGTCAGAGATTACATCTATCGTAACACTAGGTTTTTCAGTCATTGTTTTCCTGCTTCTTTGCCCGCTCATCCCACCAGGTTTCAAATTGATATCCATAGAGTGATGTGTTTTTCGGTCGGTTTATATATGCCCAGCGCGCAATCCATTGCTCGTCTATATGAAATAAAGGAACCAGATAGTCACCTGAAATTAAAAGCCTGTCATATGCGCGGACCGCAGTAATAAATTCTTCTCGTGTGCGCGCTTC
>JBCCBE010000101.1:0-10122 GCA_039814425.1 Pseudomonadota bacterium | reverse complement strand
GAAAATCCGGTCCATGTCGTTTGACGCCAAAGAGCGGCTTGAAGCACTTTTGGCATCCGATCCCGTTGCGCGCGCGGAATGGGAACGTGACCAGAAGCTGGTGAACGACCCACGGATCACTCCATTCGGTCGCTTCATTCGGCGCACCAGCCTTGATGAGCTTCCGCAGATCATCAACGTCTTGAAAGGGGAGATGAGTTTTGTGGGTCCGCGCCCGGTTGTTGAGGACGAACTGGTAAGGTATGGGCATCGCAAAGCCACATACTTGAGTATGAAGCCGGGAATCACTGGGCTATGGCAGGTATCAGGACGAAATGATGTGACCTATGAAGAACGTGTTGAGTTCGATGTGACGTATGGGCGTGATATTTCATTTACCACAGACGTTACTCTGATCGCAGCGACTGCACGAAGCGTCGTTTCTTCAAGCGGTCGCTAAGACGCCGCTCCAACGCCCCTTCTGCGAAATCACGTGCTGGACACTTGAATGCGATGGTTGCCGTTCACTGCAGATTTTTACGCTTTGAATAGAGCCCAGAATTAGCGTAGTTGAGTTTGGTCCGAACAATCCAAAGTCAAACCTTAGCGCGATGTCCAGCTGTTCTCCGCTATCCTTAGAAGATGTTCTACAAGTAACTAGAAGTTTGGTGTATCCGTACCTCTGGAAGCCCCGCGAGGAAGTCTACGTTGACGACGCAGCGACAAACGAACTTTGCATTGGTTGCTTTGCTGTTTGGTTTCTGTATCCAATGGATCGAACTTGGTCCTTTGCCGGTTTCTCAGATCGCTTTGCTGCTATCCGTTGTATTTTTTACATTGCAAGCGCCAAGCAAGCTGCCCGTTGGGACGGATACTGACCTGTTCAAAATCTATGGCTTGTTTACGGTTGCGCTTTTGGCAGGTTTAACTCGGACTGAAGACTTCGGAGCCGGTGTGAGCGCGATTGCACGTAGCGTTGTTTACATGACATTGGCGTATTTCTTTTACATTTGGTTAAGAACGATCCCTGTGGAAAAATGCGTGAACACGCTAGCAAATTCAGTTTTCTATGTGGTCCCAGCATTCTTCGTGATTTTCTGGATGTCTTCGATTTTTGCGGGCGTTGATATCATTAAACAGGTGCTTCATGCACTAAGCACGGGCAATCCAAACTGGCTTCAGTACCAAGTTTTTGCAGTTGTTTTGAACAATGGTGTTTTGGACGAGAACGGCCTTTCTTCCGCTGCAAGACACGGGATCATGGTGTCTTTGATGACCGTTGCGCATCTGCATTTGTTTTTGCGCAGGCGAAAATCCCTACTTGGCACGGCACTTTGCATTTTTGTCTACAGTTTTGTTTTTTTCAGTCTGAGCCGATCTGCGATCCTTGCTCTTTTGCTCGGCTACATATGTGTGTTTTCCGTAAAGCTTGTAACCCGCCAGCTCCCGATCACCCGACTAGTATTTTTAGGCGGATCATTGTTTCTCGTCGTGGTCTTCTCGGGTGTTCTGCAAAACAGTGGGTTGTTGTCGATTTTCTCGGAAAAGTTCGTTTCAGATATCGCGAACAATCCGAGGGTGCACGAATTTATTCAAATTGTTGATCGGATTAATACGCACGCAGTTTTGGGGTGGGGCACCGGATCGCCGCTGAACCTGTTCGGGCTGAACGCACAGTATCCGCACAACTTTATTTTGTATGGGTGGCATCAAGCGGGCATTGTGGGCTTGCTGATTTCAACGTTGTTCTTTGGGTTCGTGGTCGCAACTCTTTGCAAAGGTCTGTCCTTATCGATGCGCAACGCGCGCAGCGCACCTCGCGTTTCGAGGGCGTGTCTACTTTCCGCTGCGCTGATGTGCATTGTAGTTGTCCGACTTATGTTCGCCAAAGCAGGTCTGTTGGCAGTCCCAGAATGGATCGCCCTTTGTCTTAGTGTGTACTGCCAGCGCGCCGCCACTCTGGAAATCATAGGTAGGAAAGCAGCAGATCAAAGCCACGATGTGACGTCAATCTCGCGGGGGGGGCCACAAGCCGCCTTTGGGATTTCGTTGAGCACAAGATGAGTAAAGAAGGCACTCAAACTGACCCTGTCAAAAATTCAACGATGGCGAATTTCTCCGGATCATATCAGTTGGAGAAGCTGGAATATGTTGTGATTCCAGTTTATTGCTAACACTTAAGAACTCATGGAACATACCAAGGCAACCAGATGATTTTCCTGCTTCTCTCATTTGTTTGCATGCTAGTTTTTATTTATCCCTTTCTAATTTACCCGGCGATTTTGAAGCTGCTTCCAAAGGCACCGCTGTATACGCCTAATGCAGGCGCATTGCACAGCTTCACGCTGGTTTTCTGCGCGTACAACGAAGAACGGGCTTTGCCTGAAAAGCTTGCCAACTTACGTGAACTCAAGGCGCGGTTCCCGGATCTTGAGATCCTCGCGTACTCTGATATGTCAACGGATCGTACATTGGAGATGCTCCAAGAGGCATCCGATATCCTTACCGCGGTTCCGGCAACCGAACGCCTCGGCAAAGCGTGGGGAATGCGCCAATTGGTGAGCCGCGCAACCGGAGATGTGATTATCTTTACAGATGCCAACGTAATCTTGGATTTGGACGCAATTGACCGTCTCTCTGGCTACTTCTCTGACGTCAAAATCGGAACAGTCGCTGGGCACTTACGTTATGTGAATGAAGGCGAAAGTGAGACAGCTGATGTGGGCAGCCGCTATTGGACGCTCGAAGAACGCATCAAGTCGCTTGAAAGTGAAACTGGTTCGACAATGGGTGCAGATGGATCTATCTTTGCGCGCCGCCGGGCCAATTACCCTGAGGTGCCGCCGCATTTGCTGGACGATCTAACGGCATCAATCAGCCCATTGTTTGAGGGTCTACGGGTGGTCTCGGCGCCGGACGTCATTGCCTTTGAGCGCCTTGCCACAGACAGCGGTGATGAATATCGCCGTAAACGTCGCATCGCCTGCCGCGCTTTCAATACACACCGCTACCTTCGTCCTCGGCTGCAAAAGATGACCGGTTTAAACCGATTCAAGTACATCTCTCACAAATTGATCCGCTGGTTTAGCGTACTGTTTTTGGGTCTGGGTGCCGTTTGCTTTGTCATTGGTTTGATCCAGATACTTGGCCTGCTTTTCGCACTGGTGATCTGTTTGATCAGCGTCTTTGGGTTTGCCACGTTGTGGAAACGCGGAGATTCAAGGGCGCGCAAGATCGGGGAAATCTTCTTAGCCCTTTTGGCCACCGGCCATGGTATTTTTGAATCCCTTCAAGGTAAAACTTACCAGACTTGGACCCCTCCCCAAAGCCGCAACACTTGATCCCTCATGCCTGCCCCTGTCGGAGACTTGATTTGAAACCTCTTTTTGTTGTTGGTGCTCCGCGCAGCGGTACAACACTGGTGCGCAACCTTTTGCGAAGTTTGAGTGATGTGTATCTGCTACCAGACGAGTTTCAGATCCTCAAAAGATTTATTCAGGCAGTTGAAGCCAGCCAGGACCCCAAAATGATTGCTGAAATGCTAGATGGTTCAACGTTTGCAATGCATATGCGTCGGCGCGGATTCTGGCCTAACAGGGATGATCTCACTGCCCTTTTGGCAAACAAACCGGCATCTGAGGCGTTTCGTGATCTTGTGGTAGCAATTGCCAATCTAGAGGGTGTGGGCACAGTCCGGTGGTGGGGCGATAAAACCCCGGAGACAGTCTTCGAACTCGATCTGGTCGCCCGCATTTGGCCAGACGTGCAAATTCTGTATGTGCAACGCGATCCGCGCGCAACAGTGATGTCCATGCATAAGTCTTGGGGGCGAAGCCTCACCCGGAGCGCGATGATCTGGCGCGACGCGATCCGGGCGGCTCATATCTTCAAAGCTCAATTTCCTGAGCAATATCGACTAGTTGAGTTTGAAACACTGACAGAGGAACCTGCGACGCAGCTGGCGGCGCTCAGCACTTGGCTTGACGTCAGTTTTGAACCTGAAAAGTTGAAAAACGTCACAAGCGAAGAGAGATGGGGTAGTGCAGCGGGGAGCACCGGTATTGTCAAGCGTGCGCCTGACTGGCAGCAAAACCTCACGCAGTCGCAGATCCGGTTGATCGAGGAAATCTGCTTTGATGAAATGCGAACATGTGGGATCGAGCCTCTGTACGCCACGCAGGTCAGGACCCCAAGCAAGCAAACGGAAAGACTTCTGAAGTTAAACGACGCTATCCGAGTTCTCCAATCCTATGCAAGGGAACGAGGTTGGCGCCAAGCCATTGCATACAAGATAAACCAATGGCGGAACTCGGTCTCATGAAAGACAATGCAAAGCTAAGAATTTTGTTTTTGGCGAAGGCATTTCCTCCGCAAACGGGAGGAGTTGAGACGTATTCGGAACAGGTCGCTCTAGCCTACGCTAAGATGGGACATGATGTTACTGTCCTCACCGCTCATCCCGGGTCGCGTGGTCAAGAAAAACGTGGCGATATCACCGTTATTAACGTTGGCCAAGGCGGGCAGTTGGGAGTCTTCGCACGTCTGTTCAAGAACCTTTGGGCACTGCGGAGTGAGAGCTTTGACATGGCTCATGCGACCACCTGGCGGGTGGCGCTGCCTCTTATGTTGCTGCGCCGCAGCTTGCGGCTTGTTCTGACGGTGCATGGGCGCGAGGTTTTTGTTGTCCCAACACCACTGCGGCCACTCATGTATCGTGCGATGCGCCGCGCCGAACTAATCCCGACAGTCAGCCAACCTATCCTCGACATGTTTCAACAGCGTTTGCCTTTTCCTCTTCAGGGCGCCTTTGCCAATTGGAACGGCATATCGTTTGAGGATGAGTGCAGCAGCCCGCATAACAAACCGGGCGCACTGACGATTTCGTGCATGTGCCGGTTGGTTGAACGGAAGAACATTGCCACTGCGATCAAAGCTGTCGCTGAACTCATTCGGGAAGGCTACGATGTGCGGTACGTCATTGCGGGTTCTGGCCCAGAATTTGATAGTCTTAAGATGTTAGTCGATCAAGAAGACATGGCTGAGAGGATCACACTGCTCGGCCGTATCCCGGACGAAGACATCGTCCCATTTTATCGCAAGAGCCACATTTTCCTGCATCCTCAGATTGCGGCGCGTGATGGGCAGGACATGGAAGGCTTTGGGCTGACAATTGCTGATGCGATGTCATTTGGGTGCGTGCCGATAGCAGGCGCTTCGGGCGGGCCTATGGATTTCATCGCATCGGGTCAAACTGGGTTCCTTGTTGATGGTGAGGATCAAAGCGCAATTGTTTCCGCGCTTAAACAGGTTCTGGATAGCGATCAAACCCGCAAAAAGATCAGTGCAGCAACCCAAGACTTTGCTTGTAAAAACCTCACTTGGAACATGCATGCCGCCAACATCCTTGAGAAACTGAACGCCGACTAAGAAGGTGTCTTGGCCAAGGCCAGAACGCCCAGCAACGTTGGGTTGGTGCCCAGCTTGCGAATTGCGAAACTGGCACCCAAGAAGTTCCATCCCACCAGTCCCAGCGTCAATGAAACGGCTGCAAACACTGGACCCAAAAATGGAACGCCTACCACAATCAAACAGATTGCAGCGATGTTAGAAACAGCAACATATCGCAAAAGGACACGTTCGCTTCCACTCATCGTTAGCAACGCACCTGTCTGACCGCAAGCTGTACTGAGCAACTGCCCAAGACTTAAGATGATCAAAACTGGGTACGCCGCCGCATAGTCCGGTTGAAAAATGGCTAGAATTTCGCGCCCGAACACCACGAAGACGCCGAACAATACAAGTGTAGGAACAAATGCGCCTATAGAGACGGCTGAACACAAGCGTTGCAGATCCCGACGTTTTTTTTGCTTCCAAAACTGAGTTATGTAAGGGGCGGAAACAAGATTTGCAGCTAACAGGAAAAAGTTTAGCAAGAGGGAAGTTTTGGCTGCTGCAAAGAATCCGCCAATCTCTGCCGGGCTCAAAAACAAGCCCAGCAGAACAACTGCTATATGCTGAAATCCGTTCTGGAGAACCGTGTTCAGCCACAAGCCTACGCTCGCATACCGCCATTGGGTGGTTTCCCGTTTTGGGGCAACTTTAGCAGTAACGATATGCCGGAGCTCTGGGCATACAATCAGTTGAAAAGCTATGATAGACAGCAGAACGCAAACACTGACCATGATCGCCATGGACGGTGTCATCTGTATGAGAAAACCCGGTTGGTTCCAGCCAAGTATTGCGGGTACAGCACATAGAATTACCAATAGTCGCCACATCACATCGCGCGGCGCCAATGCGCCCGCAACACGGCCCAGACTGCGATACATCGCCGCTTGCAAATCAGATACTGCAAGCGGAGCTATCAACACCGCACTTGCCAGAAAATAGGTCGGCACAAGGTCCGGGAATGCAATCGAAACGATCAAAGCCAAGAAAGCAAAAAAGAGACTGGCACCAAGGACCACCCCATAACTAAATGTCATCAGACCTTTGAGGTGCGCGGGCTTGTTTTCTGCCCGATAGTTGGGTGCAAACCGTAAAACCAAGTTCCTTTGCCCCATTAAGGCGACCAACGCAAGAAAGCTTGCCAGTGAAAATCCAATTGAGAACAAGCCGAATTCCGAAGGCGACATTGCCCGCGCCAAAGCAACAAACATTGCAAAAGACAAACCCGCGCTCGCCACTTTGATCACGAAAGCGATCACGCTGCGACCGAGGAGCTTTCGCGCGAAAGGGCCGGAGAGCAGAGCAATAAAGTTTGAGGGCATTGTGCGTTAGACCTTAGATTTCAAAGCATGTTCTCAGCACTCTTTCAGGCTGTGGCTAAGACAAACTCGGTCGCAAACTGTACTTGTATATCTCACCAACCCCAGTCATTTTCGAGATCACGCCCAACGATTTTTGAAAGGCGGGCAACATCGGATCGGTAGTACTTTCGCAAGGTTGTCGTCATCTCGTCTGAAATTTTGCGCGTTTTGCGCACAGAATTCACGCCTTCCAACTTTGCTCGAACCCCTAGAGAAGATACGCCCAGTGTTTTCTTCACAACTTTTTTGGCGCTCTTGACCCAACTCGGCGGATTTTTGATCAGCGCATTGAGTGTCTCATTGCGCGCCGTCCGAGCGAAGTTCAACGAAGGAAGAGCCCCTAAATCGTAGTGCGTTAGACCGAGAATCCGCTGCAGGTCTCGCATTACGGCATCAGTGTTGGCGCGCACTTCCATCATAGAGTAGATATGCAGCCGATCCCCCAATATCTCGCGCGCCGTTTCAATCTGAGCACCCAACTTGGCGACGTCTGCGTAAACCACGGAACTCGTTCGCCTTGCTGCTGCAGGGATACACTCCCCTGCTCGTCGCATATCCTGGACATCCCAAGCGGACTCAAGCGTTGGAAGGTCTTCCCAACCCTCGTGAACAAGGTACCCGTGATAGCTCGATATTAACTCAACCGGATCACGATAAAGCGCGACAAAAACAGCATCCGGATATAGTTCTAAGATTTCTCGAAGCGCATCGGGGTGACGCAAATAGCTTGTTGATCCATCGCACCTCACGACATGATCAGCAGTCGCGCTAGCATAAAGTGATCGGTACAGATCATAGGACTGCAAATGTGGCGTTTCTGCGATTGTCTCGGACTTCACCTCATGGCGCGTGAAGTACCCAGGTTCTTTGACGGAAGGGCAGTGGATTTGCGGATGTTTCGAGAACAAGTCATACAGACTTGTAGACGCTGTTTTGGGCGCCCCAAGGATGAAGAAATTTGGATCTTTGCCTTCGTCCATCGGGCGTAACGCTTTTCAAACAAGTCATAAAACCGATGTTACGGTTTTTGCCAGCTACAGAGCCACGAAAAAGGTGCACGCAAATCATATGCATCCCGGTCTCGCCTCTGGTTCAGACAAAACAAAAAAAGCAATGACGTGCAAGCCATTGCTTTCCCGCATAGTCGGAAGGGTCCTTTCAAGCAGGCTTTTTCGCAGCTTTCTTACGCAGACCAAACCCCATCGCGGCCAGTCCGCCTGCCAAAAGCAAAGCAGATGCCGGCAACGGCACTGGTGTCAGAGTGTTGCCCGGAGGCGCAGTGATCCCGCCATACTCAACCAAGAAAAAGCGCTCTGCAGTTTCGATTGCGTCATTCCACTGACCCGTCGTACCGAACTGGCGGAACACTGCATAGTTTTCGACGTCACCGCCGTTCGGTTCGCCAGTTCCATTCCAGTTGCTATATCCTGGCTGAACAGTCAGAGAACCGTCATAGAAAACAGTGCCCGCTTCGGGACCAGTGATCCAAGACCAGATGTCTGGTGAGCCTTCATCGCTGGCGCCAATCCACGCAGGAAAGGTCTTCCCAAAGTTTGACTCAAGGAACGACTGCTCTTCAGCAGACGTGATCGTCGCCAGGTACCCCTGCAACCCATTGAATTGCATACTGTCGGCTATCGATTGTGCGTTCAGATAGTTGGTCTTGGATTTCACTACTTCGTAATAGTGGCCATTCGCACCAGAGCCGGAAGAAAAATGCACCGGCGCAGCGTTTGCAAGTGTTACACTTGCAATGACGGCAGCAGCTGACTTAACGATAAGGTCGTATGACACAGACATAGTGTTCCTCGCGAACCAAACTATCAGGTACCTAAACAGGCAGCTGAACTAAACTCTTTAAAGCAGTCGCGCAAACGCCAGTCCTGCGGACCTTAGTTTACCAACGCTTAACAGATATTTAACAATCGTGGCAATTTCAAGGCATTTTTTAACCTGTTCTCAAAGGCGCCCAAACCAAGCTACTCTGTAGCCAAGTTAGTTAATGCATTGAAACAGAGTACTTTTACGGCTGCAAACGGTATCGTGTGATAGGAGAAATCCCAAAACCATTGTCCAATCTATGTCGCATTGATCAACTAAATGGACTGATTGTGGCAAACGATTCCTGTGGCGCTGTCGCAACAGATTTGCTCGGGGATAGCTGATCCTTTTTGCCTTTTGACAGCTCGACCGACCCTGGAAAGCGGCGTTACTGTGCACGCGATCATGTTCGCGCCTATCATAGGCGGATCACGTTTGAGCAGTTGATCTCGTTCTGTGTCGAATATGTCAAACAGTGCACAACCATTACGAAATTCAAAAAACGGCACATCGCTCAAGGTTCTCATTGGCCTGGATCGCAACACCTGTTTGGCAAGAAACTAACTGAAGAGACCGTGTAGTGTCGCAGCCTTGCCACTATCAGCATCGAAAGCTAGACCGATGCGAAGTTGAGGATTGGAGATGACATTTGCCAACAGCACCGGCGAAACATGTGTCCGGCTGCCAAACAGAGACAATCAGGCCTCCGCTACCGGACGACGCGATGTGGGCTCCTGCGGTAAGATCCTATGATGCGGTTTGCTTACGTGCCGCCGCCAAGTCCTTTGCTCTGACGTAAAAGTTTCTCGCAAGGCCGTCCGCTTTCCTCTGGATCACCTTTCTTACAAGGTAACCACCTTGGGGGCTTGTTTGGGAAAACGGCCTTACCACTTGCAGTGGAGAACCCATAGGCTGTTTTCGAAGTGAATTGTGCGCTTGCGATGCTTGACTCAGTGCGCCCGAAAATCTGACCCAGAATTTTAACCTCAAAAACTGGCGTCCAAGTTTTCGTGCCAAGTAGAAAACGCTCGCTCAACGCACATGCTTAAACTGCCATTCCGGATTTTTGCGATGGGTGTGCAGCGCTTAGGATGCAGGCTGCAAAAAGACTGACGTTCAATCCTGAGGATTGCGCATTGCAAACGCAGATCTGCAACAACTGATCAAACAGGACAGCCTTGCATAGACGGTTTAGTTTTATGCCAGCTCCGTCTGAACCGCAGTTAGTGCCGCCGTTGATCGAAATGCGTATTAGTCTTCGGCTGCCCACGCCTCACGGCCAATGCTGTCATAGGCGGTGAAGCCGGCGCGTTTGGCGTCTTGCGCTGAATAGATGTTGCGAAGATCGGCCATATTAGGGGTCGTCATGCGTCGCGCCATGCGTTTCAGGTCAAGCGCGCGGAACTCGTTCCACTCGGTCAGTATAACGATCAGGTCGGCGTTTTGGGCGGCCTTGTATGGATCGTCCGTCCATTGAACGCCGGGCAGCAAGGCTTCACCTTCGTGTTTACCT
>JBCCBE010000133.1:0-5789 GCA_039814425.1 Pseudomonadota bacterium | reverse complement strand
TTGACCTGACCAGACCCGGGATTTCGATTTATGGGGGAGAGGCGACAAACGATGTGCCAAATCCATCAAAACAGGTCGTTAAAGCCGAAGCGCGGATTTTGCAGATCCGAGACGCGAAAGCCGGTGATACGGTTGGGTATGGTGCAACCCATACTCTTTCACGCGATAGCAAGATCGCGGTTTGCGGGATCGGTTATGCAGACGGGTATCACAGGTCAGCTTCTGGTTCTGGTGTTGCACTTCGTAATGCACGCCCTACCGGTGCGGTGTGCGTTATCGACGGCCACAAAGCCCCGATGCTGGGGCGGGTATCGATGGATCTAACAACGTTCGATGTCTCTGATATTCCTAATTCGATTCTTGAAAACACAGATTGGGTTGAAGTCTTCGGACCTGAGCTTCCGATAGATGAAGTCGCGCAGGCCTGCGGGACTATTGGCTATGAGTTGCTCACCGATCTGGGCAATCGCTACATCAGAGAATTTGTTTCCTGATGGCTAAATCGAGAGCACAATTTGTCTGCCAAAACTGCGGTAGTGTTTTTCCTCGCTGGTCCGGTAAATGCGATGGCTGCAATCAATGGAATACACTGGTTGAAGAAAGTGCATCTTCAGGAATTGGTGCCAGTCCCGGCAAAGCCATGCGTAAGGGGACTGCCACACAATTGGTTTCATTAGCAGGCGAAGACCAGGAAGCGCCTCGTTTGGTAACCGGCATTTCTGAATTCGACCGGGTAACCGGTGGTGGTTTTGTTAAAGGGTCAGCTCTTTTAGTGGGCGGTGATCCAGGTATTGGAAAATCTACCTTGCTGATGCAAGCCTCAGCAGCTGTTGCTAAGTCTGGGCAAAAGGTAATTTATGTCTCTGGGGAGGAAGCGGTTGCACAAATCAGGATGCGTGCGAAACGGCTAGGTAGCATCGAACCCAATGTAGGATTGGCAGCGGAAACGAATGTTGAGAATATTCTTGCCACTTTAGAGCTTGAAGACCCTCCTGCACTGGTTGTTATCGATTCGATACAGACCCTTTGGACGGAATTGGCAGAATCAGCACCCGGCTCGGTTACCCAGGTACGTTCAAGTGCACAGGCTCTAATCCGGTATGCAAAGAAACATGGCACCTGCATTGTTCTGGTCGGTCATGTTACAAAGGAAGGCCAAATTGCCGGACCACGCGTTGTGGAACACATGGTCGATGCGGTGCTCTACTTTGAAGGCGAAGGCGGCCAACATTATAGGATTTTGCGAACTATCAAGAACCGTTTTGGCCCGACCGACGAAATTGGTGTGTTTGAAATGACCGGTGTGGGATTAAAAGAGATCGCCAATCCATCAGAACTATTTCTTGGTGAGCGTAACGAAAAATCCCCCGGAACGGCTGTCTTTGCAGGACTTGAAGGTACCAGGCCCATTCTGGTGGAAATTCAGGCCCTTGTTGTTCCCTCATCCCTTGGTACGCCACGTCGGGCGCTTGTGGGTTGGGAATCTTCCCGGCTTTCCATGGTTCTTGCGGTTCTTGAAGCCCATTGCGGGGTTCGGCTTGGCAATCATGATGTGTACCTGAATGTTGCGGGCGGTTACCGAATAGTTGAGCCTGCGGCTGATTTGGCAGTTGCAGCGGCGCTCATTTCCTCGTTAAGCGATACGCCTTTGCCAGCTTCGTCTGTGTATTTTGGAGAAATAAGCCTCTCAGGTGCCACGCGACCGGTTGCTCAGACGGGTCTGCGCTTGCGGGAAGCAGCGAAATTAGGCTTTGAACTTGCAAGCTTGCCAGTCCCGGCAGATAGTGAACCGGCAGCCAGTGGACTCAAGACAACGGATATTCAAGAATTAACGATGTTGGCAGCAAATATCACAACCGGCAAAGAAACCGGTAATTAGTGTAAGAATGACTGGAATTTTTCCTACAATCCAGCTAAACCACCGGCAATTATCATTAGTTATAAGCTGTACTGAGAATGCGGCTTTATTGGAGTGACTTGATATGCCGCTCGAACTTCTAGACATTATTCTGATTGCCTTAATGCTTATCTCAGGGTTTTTGGCGATGGTCCGCGGATTTTCCCGCGAAGTCCTGTCTATCAGCACCTGGCTAGTTGCTGGCGTAATTGCTTTCATGTTTCATGAAAGGCTTACACCGCTTGTCGCAGAATATACCGCATCCATTACAACCAACGAATTATTCCCGCGCATCGTAGCAGGCGCGATTATCTTCTTGCTTGCTTTGATTGTCGTCAGCCTGATTACAATGAAAATTGCTGACTTTATCGTTGATAGTCGTGTCGGGCCACTGGACCGGTCCCTTGGATTTGTGTTTGGTGCAGCACGTGGGGCACTTTTAGTAATGGTATTGCTGATGTTCTACGTAAATTTCTTTCCGGACAATCAACCAAATTGGGTTGAAAACGCAAAATCCAAACCGATGTTGGAGTCTATGGGAGAAAGTCTGGTAAATTTACTACCGGATGATCCAGCTGGCTTTATATTTGAAAAGCTCGGTATCGAAAATGAAACCGAACAGGAAGGGCAGAACACCTAACTGTTCTGTTACACTCAGGAGACACCATGTCTTTTCTTGATGATGATAAACTCCGCGAAGAATGCGGTGTTTTTGGTATCTTTAATCACGATGATGCTGCAGCATTAACGACGCTTGGCCTTCATGCCCTGCAACATCGAGGACAAGAAGGTGCCGGTATCGTTTCATTTGATGGCACCCAGTTTCATGCTGAGCGCCATATGGGACTGATCGGCGATACGTTTACAAAACAAAGTGTTCTCCAGCGACTCAAGGGACATCACTCGATTGGACATACTCGTTACTCCACAACTGGTGGTGATGAGATGCGAAACGTTCAGCCGTTTTTCGCTGAATTTTCCGGAGGTGGATTTGCGGTTGCTCACAACGGCAACATTACCAATGCGATGACCCTGCGGGCAGAATTACAGCGTGCAGGTGCAATCTTTCAATCCACATCTGACACAGAAACGATACTTCATCTCATTGCAATGGGTAATGAGCCGATGTTTGTTGATCGGCTTCAGTCTGCGCTAAAACGCCTTGAAGGTGCTTTTTCTTTCGTCGGCCTTACCAACAAGAAACTGATTGGTTGCCGAGACAAACATGGTGTACGCCCGCTTGTGCTGGGTGATTTGGATGGTGCTTACATTCTTGCGTCAGAAACCTGCGCCCTGGATATCATTGGTGCACGACTTGTAAGGGATATTAATCCAGGCGAGCTCGTCATCATCACCGAAAAAGGGGTTAGAAGCCTTTATCCGTTCGAGACTGTAGAAAAACGATTCTGCATATTTGAATATGTATATTTTGCCCGTCCAGACTCCAGTTTTGAGGGCAGCAATGTGTATGATGTGCGCCGTCAAATTGGTGTAGAACTGGCAAAAGAACAGCCAGCCGAAGCAGATATTGTTGTTCCAGTCCCCGATTCTGGTGTGCCAGCTGCCATCGGATATGCGCATGGTGCGGGTATTCCTTTTGAACTGGGAATCATTCGAAATCATTATGTCGGGCGGACATTTATCCAACCTTCTGACTCTATCCGGCACATGGGCGTGAAACTTAAACACAATGCCAATCGCAAACTCATTGAAGGTAAACATGTCGTGCTGGTGGACGATTCTATCGTGCGCGGCACCACTTCGCAGAAGATTGTCCAGATGGTACGTGAAGCCGGAGCGGCTTCCGTTCATATGCGGATTGCAAGTCCTCCGACCATGGCCTCTTGTTTTTACGGTGTTGATACACCGGAAACCCATAAACTGCTCGCTTCTAGAATGAGCACCAAAGACATGCAGGATTTCATCCGCGTTGATTCGCTGGGTTTTATATCGCTTGATGGCCTTTATCGCGCAGCAGGTGAAACGGGACGGAATAATGAAACACCGCAATATTGCGATGCCTGTTTTTCCGGTGAATACCCTACTAGCCTGACAGATCATGAAGATCGCGATAACATTTCCAATCTCTCCCTGTTAGCCGAAGCAAAACCCTAAATGGATCTGCAAGACAAGGTTGCGCTCGTAACCGGCACTTCGCGGGGTATTGGTTATTATGCTGCAAAAGCATTGGCACAATCCGGCGCCCATGTGATTGCTGTGGCCCGAACTGTCGGTGGACTGGAAGAGCTTGATGATGAAATTCAAGTAGCCGGTGGCACGGCCACCCTAGTGCCACTTGACCTTTTGGATATGGAGGCAATTGACAGGCTCGGTGGTTATATAAATGAACGATGGGGCAAACTGGATATCCTGTTTGCAAATGCAGGCATGCTCGGCGGACTTTCCCCTATCGATCACTTTGAACCAGACACGTTCGAGAAAGTGTATGCACTTAATGTAACGTCGACGTGGCGCTTGCTAAGGTCAATGACACCGAATTTGAGATTGTCTGATTCCGCTCGTGTCGTTGTTTCCTGCAATCAACAAAGTGCAGAAGCCTGCAAGCCATTTTGGGGTTGCTACGCATCTTCACAGGCAGCTTTGATTTCACTTACAAAGACTTTTGCAGCAGAAAACGCAAAGTGGGCTATGCGTATCAACCTCTTGGATCCTGGTCCTGTCCGAACAAATTTACGTGCTCAGGCAATGCCGGGCGAAGATAAAGAACTGCTGTCACATCCATCGGAAATCAGTCCTTCGTTATTGAAACTGATAGATCAAAATTTACAGGTTTCAGGAAAAGTGTATAGCCACGGCGAACAGGCATTTATCAAAGATTAATCCAGTTTCACTGCTTGGCTTTGGGAAATGACACTCGATTATTCATTGAAAATTCGTCGGACATCACAATTTTGCCACCTATTACAGATTGATATATATCGAACTGACATATATATGTTCGGAATATGAACGCTAATTGTCTTATTAGCGGTAATTTGTGCTTGGAATAAAAAATGAATACGCAAACTCTAATACTTGCAATTCTCAATTTTGACGATGCCACCGGATATGAAATCAAGAAGCAGTCGAGCGAAGGAGCATTTAGTTTCTTTGTCGATATCAGTTTCGGATCAATCTATCCTACACTCTCCCGCTTGGAAGCGGAGGGCTATGTAACAAGTCGCTCAGAATCGCAGTCAGGCAAGCCAGACAAGAAGATTTACGCGATAACGGATGCCGGCCGGGCTGAATTTATCAAGATGCTTGATGTCGTACCGCAACGTGACAAATTTAAATCCGAATTTCTTTTAACAGGAATGTGCGCCGACCTTTGCAGCCAAAAGACAATCGAGCAGGCAATTAATAAACAAATTGCCGATACTCAGGACATTCTGGATATGATCATAGATCGCGGCCAGAGTTGCGACCATGCGGCCACCCAGTGGGTCACGAGTTTCGGATTACATGTCAAGCAGGCCACACTCGAATACCTAAAGAACAATCGAGAATCTCTAATTGCGCTTGCAGGTGATCAGCAAGTTGTCAAAGACGCAGCAGAATAAACAAGCCTCCCAAACTTAGAAACAGGATTAAAAAATGACGTTCACTATCAAAGGCTCACATATACTGGCCCTTCTGATTACGATTGGCATCGGATTTTGGATGTATGGCGGCAAAGTGGAAATCGGCGGACAGAATAATACCGAATTGCAAGCTGTTGCTTCTGATGCGGATGGAGCGAAAGCTCCAGATGCAGAACCAGCAAATAAGACCGAGCTGTTCAGAGTCAATGTTGTTAAGCTTGCGATCGAGCAACGCCGGCAGACCGTAAACGTGCGTGGTCGTACAAAAGCAGATGCAACCATTCCTGTGCGTTCGGAAACTGCAGGTA
>JBCCBE010000139.1:0-5199 GCA_039814425.1 Pseudomonadota bacterium | reverse complement strand
CCAGGAAATGTGATGGAATTGCGAAACACTGTTGAACGGGCTTTAATTCACCGAGATTTCGAAACTGCATTGGATCCGTCAATTAAACAGCCTGAAATCGAAAGCTTGGCGGCGGTTGAACAGCGTCATATCCTGTCAGTGCTGGATGCCTGTAAAGGTAATCGAGCGGAGGCTGCGCGTCGATTGGGGATAGCGCGCAAGACGATTGACCGTAAATGTCGGGAATGGGGACTTTAGGTTAATGGGTTCGGTAAGATTGCAAGTGCTGATTTTGGCACTGTTGCCATTGATCGTCCTGCTTCCATTTTTGCTCGGCTTTACGATGCTAAGGTGGATTAATCAGTATGACGATCTGCTAATAGCCAAAGTAGCAAGTGACTTGCGTGTGGCTGAACAGTACTTTGGTCGGATAGAAGCTACGCAGGCCGAAAAGGTTTCTGCCTTGGCCCAATCTGTTGGGTTTGCTCAAGCAAAATCTGAAGGTGGTGAAGCGTTCACTGAATTTCTGAAGCGTGAACAAGCAAATCTTGATCTCGATTTTCTTGTGTCTGGTTCAATTTCAGACTCTGACTTGCCGGAAGTTGCTCGCGAAATTGCCGTTGTAGCAAAGCCCAATGCACCTATTGCTAATCTGGTTTTGTTTACCGCAGAAGAATTAGAGAAAATATCAGAACCCCTGGCGCAGCAGGCTGCAATATCACTTGTCCCCACTGAGGCAGCGCGCACGATTGCACGTAATATTGAAAGCCGAGGTATGTTCATTCTTGCCGCACATCGGTTTGCCAGCGGTGATGATTTACTCATTGGTGGTCGGCTTCTAAACCGAAATCTGGACGTGATTGATACGATGAACGACCTAATTTACCGTGATGAAAGCGGTCAGGTTTCGCGCATTGGTACAACGACCCTTTTTCTAGATGATGTACGGATTTCAACAAATGTCAGACTATTTGAAGGATCGCGTGCCTTGGGCACACGGGTTTCAGAAGTTGTTTGGCGGCAGGTGATGGTAACTGGCAAGACTTGGTTAGACAGGGCCTTCGTCGTAAATGATTGGTACATATCCGGATATGTTCCACTAAATGATATCTCAGGCAACCGTATAGGAATGCTTTATACTGGCTTTCTCGAAGCGCCATTTGTCGCCCAGCGAAACGCGACGATACTTACGCTTGTATTGGCATTTATTGCAGTCGTCGGGCTATCTGTACCTTTGTTTCTGTGGCTGGCGAGAGGTATATTTTCGCCCTTGGAAAAAATGACAGCGACGATGGCTCAGGTCGAGGACGGTTCACTTGATGCACGGATTGGTAGCGTACCTACCCGTAATGAAATTGGCGCGGTAGCAAGCCATTTTGATAGATTGTTAGATCAACTCGAAGAGCGGGATGCCACTTTGCGTGACTATGCAGATAATCTAAATGATCTGGTAGACACACGAACCAAAGAACTAAAGGAGGCAAATCGAAAACTGGAAGCCACATTTGCCCAATTGGTGATGTCCGAAAAACTCGCTTCGGTCGGCGAAATCACCGCAGGTGTCGCCCATGAAATCAACAATCCAGTGGCAGTAATTCAGGGTAATCTTGAAGTAATTAAAATGAATTTGAAGCCGAAACAACGCATCGAACTCGAAACTGAACTAAACCTCATCGATGCGCAAACACATCGTATCAACATCATCGTAGGTAAATTGCTTAATTTCACCAGACCCGATGAAATGTCTGATCTCACAACCTCGGTTGAAGCAGCTAAAGCAGTGGATGATGCCTTGGTACTTGTGGCCCCAGAGTTACGAAAACACAAAATAGTGGTCGAGATAAATCATATTCCCAGCGCTTCATTCCTCATAGTTGAAACAGAACTGCAACAAATCATAGTGAACCTGGTTATCAATGCCACTCAGGCAATGGGTGATGGTGGAACTCTTACAATTTTGACACAACCGGCAACCCGTGAGGGAAATCTTGGTACAGAAATTCAGGTGCAAGATACAGGACCCGGAATACCCGGAGACAAAATGGAAAATGTCTTTGATCCATTCATGACAACAAAGCTTGGCACTGGTTCGGGCCTCGGACTTTCAATCAGTCAGGCACTCGTAACAAGAGTAGGCGGATTGATCAGTGTAAAAAGTATTCCACAGGAAGGAGCAACGTTCAGTGTGTGGTTTCCTGTCATAGACAATTCGTCCATCAATATGATCGACGAAGCTGTATAACTGGACATTTTGTCCATTATGCAAGTGTCGTTATTACTAATATTAGACTTTATGACCTTTTCTTAGCCTCCAATTTTGCGCCTATCTTATTGATTTTAAATACTATTTATTGACAAGGCCTAAAATTTACCTTTAGCTGAAGCGGTAGTGACAAAAGTTATGCGTACGTTTTGCGAAACGGCACTAATAAGTCACAAAGACAGCAGTGGAGGATGCATGTCGATTTCAAAAGTCAAATCTTACAACTTCTGTACCTAGGCCTGTAGATCGTCAATTTTACGATTCACTGAGATTGGGCGGTACGTCCAGGCCAAGTCTTTTACTGTTTTTTCTCAAAGAGAAATGGTTTCAAATTTTCAGGTGCAGTGAATTTTTAGCGAAAGGGAGGAGATTAAAGTGAAACTTAAACGAAAGAGAAACAGCTTAATAGCTGCGGCCGCCGCGTTGATGGCGGTTTCAATGACCGGATTGCCGGAAATGGCTGTCGCAGAGGAAACACAGTATTTCCCTGTCGCCAGTAGCCGCGTCGGACCATACTCCGCCATGGGCACTGGATATTACGGCGCTCAGATCGACTACATGAACTACGTCAACATGAATGGCGGCGTTAATGGTGTCATGTTGGAATGGCAAGAGTGCGAAACTGAGTACAATGCAGTGAAAACTGTAGAATGCTATCAGCGTTTGCTTGAAAGGAATGGCCAGCGGATCGTCGTATTTGATACGCTTGGGACACCTGGTGCTTATGCCGTTATTAATCGCATGGCAGAAGATAACGTTGTTCTGGCACAATACGGTTATGGCCGCACTGACGCCGCAGACGGCCGGGTTTGGCCATGGGTATTCAATGCTGCCAGCCATTATTGGTCACAGATCGCAGTGAAAATGAAGTTCATGGCCGAAAAAGAAGGCGGCATCCCGAACATGAAAGGCAAAAAGATTGTGCACTTGCACATTGACAGTGCCTATGGTCGTGAGCCGCTTCCTGCAATGCGATCGATTGCTGAAGAATGGGGCGTGACACTGGTTGAGATTTCTATCCCGCCGCCAGGTCTTGAACAGCAATCACAGTGGTTGCAAATCCGCAGAGAACGTCCAGATTGGGTAACCTTCTGGGGCGCTGGGTCTGGCATGAATTCTACTGCTATGACCAATGCCGCTCGTGTAGGATTTCCACGTGACCGGATGATATACGTGACATTCGGTGCCGCAGAGGAAGATATGTTTCCAGCAGGAGACGCTGCCACAGGCACTTACGCTATGGCCAACGCTCTTCCCGGAGATCAGTACCCGCTTGTGAAGGCGATTAAGGAACAGGTCTATGGCACAGGCAAAGGCAATTTGGCTGAGGAGAAACGTATAGGTACTGTCTACTGGAACCGCGGTCTTGGTGCTGCAGTTACCTACATCGAAGCAATGCGGCTCGCACAAGAGATGCATGACAAAGTAGGTAAAGCCGTGACTGGTGCTGAATTCCGGGCTGGTTATGAAAGTCTTGTCATGGATGATGCCAGGCTTAAAGAGCTGGGTATCGACGGCATGATTGCACCCTTTTCGATTTCTTGTGAGAATCACGAAGGTGCAGGCAAGTTCGCGATGATGCAATGGGATGGTACCAAGTTCGAACAGGTTACGGACTGGGAAGAACCACTCGATCCAAGCTACATTCGCGGATTGGTTGAAGCTTCGGCTGCCAAGTTTGCCAGCGAAAATGGCATCACCCCGAAAGCGTGCAATTGACCCTTCAGCGATAGTAATCAGTTAGTACCCGGATTAACGCCGGGTGCCGACATCAACCAAGAAAAACGGCAACATCTACATGACAACAAACACAGGCAACATTCTCGAAATCGACACGATTGAGGTAATTTACGATAGTGTGATTTCAGCGTTACATGATGTTTCTCTCAGCGTACCTCGTGGCAAGATTGTAGCCTTGTTAGGCGGCAATGGTGCTGGGAAAAGCACAACTTTGAAAGCAATATCAACGATGCTGGCCGGGGAACGCGGCAAGGTCACCAAAGGATCAATTGTCTATGACGGCGTTGCAGTTACCAATCAGGACCCTGCAGATATGGTGGGCCGCGGTCTGGTTCAGGTTCTCGAAGGGCGCCGCTGCTTTGGCCACTTGACTGTTGAAGAAAATATCATCGCAGGAGCCTATTCGCGCAAATTATCAAAGACCGATATCCAGGACGAATTGGACAAGATCTACACCTATTTTAATCGCCTGAAGGATCGTCGCAAAAGCCAGGCTGGTTTTACATCAGGAGGGGAGCAGCAAATGATTGCAGTAGCCCGGGCAATGATGGCTAAGCCGAAAATGCTGCTTTTGGATGAACCATCCATGGGGCTGGCACCACAGCTTGTAGCAGAAATCTTCAATATCGTGAACGAACTGAACCAAAAAGAAGGCGTTAGTATCCTACTAGCAGAACAGAACACCAACGTAGCTTTGCGCAATGCAGATTATGGTTACATTATTGAGACGGGACACGTAATGCTGCACGGCACCGCCAAAAACCTTTTAGCCGATGATAAAGTTAAGGAACTCTACCTGGGTATTTCCAAGGAGGGTCGCAAGAATTTTCGAGATGTTTTGCGTGAAGAAAGCAGCAAACGTCCAGAACTATATCAGAGTTGAGTAAACCTATGAATGCAACGCAAAAGAAGGCTAAAGCGGCACCAGCCAGAAATTTTCCAATCGGTGAGCGCATCCTGGAAGTAAAGAATATCTCATTGAGCTTCGGTGGCGTAAAAGCAATTACCGACACATCATTTAATGTACTTGAACACGAAGTGCGGGCGATCATCGGACCTAACGGGGCCGGGAAAAGTTCACTTCTCAACTGTATAAATGGGATTTACAAACCGCAGGAAGGTACGATTTCCTATAAAGGGAAAGTGCTTGAAAAGATCAGCCCGAACATTGTGGCCCGGGTAGGTATATCAAGGACATTTCAGAACCTCGCCCTGTT
>JBCCBE010000007.1:0-61038 GCA_039814425.1 Pseudomonadota bacterium | reverse complement strand
TGCGTATTTTCGGAATATGATAAAAATAAGGGTGTTACAGCCCAATAGCGGTTTAGGAGTATTGAGTATGAAATCGCGAGCTAACCTTCTTCGTCTGAAGCACTTTCAGGTCGAGGACAAAACACGCCAACTGGCACAGATCGACATGATGCTTTCGGAATTTCAGAAAATGCATGGTGATCTACAAGGTCAGATTGAAATCGAAGAGCAAAAATCAGGCATTACTGATTCTGAGCACTTCGCCTATCCAACTTTTGCAAAAGCTGCCCGGCAGCGTCAGGAAAATCTCGACGTTTCCATTCGAGATCTGTCGGACAAACGGGTTAATGCTGAAGCAGCACTTGAAAATGCGGAAGAAGAGCTGAAGAAGGCACAAAAGCTTGATCAGCGTGACGGTGGTACTGGTGGCTATGAAGACGTTACCGACAACGTTACCGAAAACCGTGCGATGATGATCGGCTAGGCAACAGCCGATTTCATACTTTTAAGATCGTGTTTGACAGATGAATAATTCCCGTTGGGCTATTCATCTGGCAACGCGTGTCTTATTGGAGCTTCAGCGACGCATCCGAAGTATTATCTTCTTGCATGCTTTTGCTTGCAAACGAAGGTGTTTAAAAAATACATCAACTTGATACCCACACATCGAGCACGTAGCGGTCTTCAGCTACCATTTGGTCCATCCAGGCATTTGCAACATCCGGACTAACATCTGCTTCTTCTTCGTAGATTAAACTAATCGCCCGCCGCACGTCCGGTTCCATTCGGCTGCCATCTCCACAAATGAAAATCTTGGCGTCCTTGCTGATCATTTTCCAAATCTGATCACGCTGTTCTCGGATCAAATCCTGAACATAGACTTTGTTTTTGTTTTTCCTCGAAAATGCAACATGGAGATCAGCTATATCATCCTTGGCATATGCGTTTAATTCATCGCTATAGATGAAATCCTGCTCAGGATGGCGACACCCGAAAAATAACATTGCTGGTCCCAGTTTTTTGCCTTGCGCCTTTAGTGTAGCTCTCTCCTGCAGGAAACCACGGAATGGCGCAATGCCTGTGCCAGGACCAACCATAATAATCGGTTTCGATGGATCTTCCGGCAGGCGAAACGCTGCCTTGTTCTCTTTAATACTTGCATATACCGAACCCGTTTCAGGCATTTCTGCGAGATAGTTTGAGCATACACCTTTAAATTGTCCATTGCCCGATATAGCAGGATCATTCACAACCCCCACTGTAATGCTGCATTTGTCATCAGCGGCCATTGGTGAGGAGGAGATAGAATAATAACGTGGTGCCATGTTTGGCATTAGTTCGAGGAACACTCCAAAAGGAACCTCACAGGCTGGAAATTGCTCCAGTATCTCGATCACGGAAACCCGTTTTGAGAAAACCTTGTCGCGATAGTGTTCGCCGGCAAGTGCCTCGATTTCCGGCTTTGACTTTGGACATTCAGTATAACCGGCCAATGTTTCCACATCTTTACGGCTGGCGACTGCCTGCAATTCAAGCAGCTCGGTCAGGATGTGACGGCTTGAAACCGGCGTGTCAGTCGGTAGTACACCGTGTTCACCGGCGTCGGTTTTAAGCCTTATCTGAGTTTTACCTATAAGACCAAATCGACGTTCTACGCGGGAGACCAAAGCTTTTTCGTTTTTAGGTACAATACAAAGGTGATCGCCCGTATTGTATGTTTGGCCCTCGGCAAGATTAATTTCGATGTGTCGAGTAGACCGATTGATACCGGTTTTTTTACTAGAATTTTGCAATTCCCGATTTTCCGATATGGAAAGAGCGGATGCACCGGTTTGGCGTACCAGTGCGTTTTCTTCCAATTCTGGCAAAATCTCAACTGTATACAAAGGCCCGGCTGAACGGGTGTCATTTAGTTCAATATCAAGCCCAAGCCCTTCAGCGACTTTTGGCATTACGCCTTCCAGCCATTGGTCGAACTCCTCATCCAGATCATCACGTGCATCGCCTTCTGCCCGTTCTGCCAGACGCGTTGCGCCCAGCCGTGCCAGAGCCTCATCAATTTTTCTGGGTGTTGCCTGGAAGGTTGCCGACCAATCGCTATGTCCACAACCGAAGATTACGTAATTTACGCCTGCAGCAGCGCCGTCTTCTGCGTTGTCCAACCAATCCATGAATTTAGCAGCATTGTCCGGTGGTGATCCGTTATAAGAGGCGCAAGCAATAAGGACTGCCCCTTGTTTTGGCAGTTTGCCTGCAAAATCATCAAGCGTGGCAAGTTCAGTTTCAAAACCATTAGCCTCAGAATTGCGGGCAATTTCACGGGCAAATTCTTCGGTTGTGCCCAGGTTAGAGCCATAAAGAACCAATGCGCCGGTTCCGTGGCTTGGGCGTTGCGCAACTGTTGCAAGTCCTTCATTGGCTTCGTCCTTCGAAGCAGATCCGCTTGGAACGAATTTTGACCGGACGATATCAGGGCGAAGACGCACCCTCATTTTGAATCCATCCGGCTTTATTGACATGGATTCCTTGATTTTAAGCTCGTAATTTGTGTGATCGATCAGTTCAAAGCGTTGCAGGATCATGCCCATTACGAGGGTTGCTTCCTGCATTGCGAACTGTCTGCCGATGCAAGCGCGTTGGCCATTACCAAACGGTTTATAGGCATTGATCGGACGCTGGGCAATCGCCTCCCGGCTGAAATTATCTGGGTTGAAACTATCCGGGTCATCGCCCCACACCGATTTATCCCGATGCAGCATAAGGGCAAGAACTGTGACAAAAGTCTTTTCCTTTAGCTTATATTTTCCGCCAATTATTTCGTCTTTGTATGGATACACACTGAACGCTGGAGCTGTTGGCCACAACCGTAATGCTTCATACAAAATCTGCTGAACATAGGTGAGTTGATTGACCTGTTTAAGCGTGGGTTCTGCTGATATATCATTTCCAAGCACCTCGTCTACTTCGCGATAGGCTTTTTCCAGTACTTCGGGATGGTTGAGCAGATAGTAGAGGGTAAACGACATTAGGCCGGACGTCGTTTCATGTCCTGCAATAAGGAATGTGTTGATCTGATAACGGATATTTTCATCCGAAAGAGTTTCGCCGGTCACTTTATCAACACCGGAAAGCATGTAGTTCAAAAGATCATTGGGAGCATCTGCACCCCCAGTTCTGCGGCGTTCGCGAATGATCTCGTCGACAAGGTTATTCATGTAGCTGACATCTTGATCGAGACGGTTCAGACGTTTTTTCATCAGCTGATCTTCAAACGGAAGACCACGCTGCATCATGCAAGTTTCAAGCGTACGGGTCAGGGCATCAATGAATGGATGATAGTCTTGACGGTAAAATGAATTGAAGCGGTAATCAAACCCACAAATGCCAATAGTATCAAGCGCAATTGCTGTCATGTCGTGGACAACATCTATTTCATCATCAAGATTAAGGCGTTCCCACTTTTTTACGAGCTGACCGGCCACATCGAGCATCATTGGCATATAATTGCTCATCGCCGAACGACTGAAGGTAGGAAGCAGAATATTGTGTGCTTTAGACCAGTTTGCTTCTTGGGTATCCCCAGTAAAAAGCCCGTCGCCACCTATAGTCCTGACCCGCCGCAGAGCACCGCGTACCGCTTTATCGAACCGGCTCTCATCGCACAATTCCGTAACCAGTTCGACACCGGAGACAATCACCATCGGCTTGCCCATCATATCCAGGCGCATAATCGGGCCAAGATCACGGGTTAAATCCATTAATCCCTGAAGTGGATTGTCCTTATCGACTGAAAGAATATTGCCAATAATGGGTTTCTTGGGCGGCATTGGAATGCGCTCAAGGCTTGTGTGCTCGTTCATTTCCCCTCCTCACCTATCTTATTCTTTATGTTCCAAGACTGTTTTTGTGTAGAAAAAGATATTGGTGCTGTCCTATTGCCCTATCATAGTCAGATTGTGGGAGAGCGCAAACCGCTAAAGTGTCACTAGCCTGAAATTTGGCGAATGTTTGCGGTAATAAATTGTTAACCATAAAAGTTAACGAAATTGTTATGATTGTGGTTGGCCGCGTTAGGAATTGAAAAAACTGGATTCATGTGCGGCTTTAGCACGCTTGGTTATGGCCATTCAGCATCAAACAGTTTGCGACAGACATAGGCAGTGAACAATTGCTCCGCCTGGCACTTTCATTCTATCCGTATTTGGTCTGTTGTAGATTATTCTGCAGGCTCAACTTTTTCCAATTGCTTTGCGGGCAGTTTTTTACCGCTTTGTGAAAACCGGGTAAACAGATCGGCTTCTTTATCCTTTGCCTTTGCAATTGATAATTCTTTTACTGGCCCAAATCCTCGTATGTCTTCAGGAATTCGGGCAATTTCAGTTGCCAGCATAGCGTTTTCAGCGCTGATCGTACGAAGCATATCCTCAACTCGGTTGCGATAGTCTGTTATCAGCTGGCGTTCGCTTTTGCGTTCTTTTGAATAACCGAATATGTCCAATGGCCCGCCGCGAAGGTTCTTGAACTTTGATAGTTGCCTGAATGCTTTCAACGTCCATGGACCGAAACGATGCTTGCGTGGGCGCCCATTTGGTTTCTTCGAAAATGCACCGATGATCGGTGGTGCAAGATGGTAATTTAGGCGGAAATTGCCGTCAAAAACATTCTCGATCTGTTTTTCAAAATCGCCATTTGTATAAAGGCGCGCGACTTCATATTCGTCCTTGTAGGACATCAACTTGAACAGATTACGAGCAACCGCATTGGTAAGATCGCGTTTACGGCCAAGTGATGCTTCTGCTTTCTCTACCTTTGCCACGTAACTGCGATATTCCTCCGCGTAGACCTCATCTTGATAAGCAATCAGGAATTCAGCCCGCTTGTTGATCAATGTTTCCAGCGTATCTGGTTCTTCCGGTGCCGGGCGTGACCTTTCCAGGGTCTTGGTAGCTTCCTGTGGCGAAGCTGCAAATTTCCGGCCCCAGTTAAATGCTCGCTTGTTGGCATTAACGGCAACCGCATTGAGTTCAATTGCACGCTCAATAGCTTTGTGAGAAACTGGCAATAGCCCCATTTGGCAGGCATAGCCGACCATCATGATGTTCGTGGCTATAGCATCGCCGCAGACATATTCTGCAAGCTTGGTGAAATCCACCTGATTGATTTCGTCTCGAACATGATTCTTGATCGTATCGACAACTCCGACCTCACGGAAATCAAAGTCCCGGTCAAAGATGAAATTTGAGACCGGATTAAGATGTGTATTGATTACAGCATTTGTGTTTTCTGGACTGAACAGCGCAACAGAACTTTGCGCAGCAGCAACTACCGTATCAGCCGCAATCAATAGATCAGCTTCTCCGGTTACGATTTGTGGAGCTGTTACCAGATCGGGTTTCTCAGCCAAGCGAACATGGCTTAACACGGCGCCACCTTTTTGTGCCAGCCCGGCCATGTCCAAAATGTTGGCTGCTTTGCCCTCGATATGTGCTGCCATGCCGAGGATTGCGCCAATCGTCAAAACGCCCGTACCACCAACACCTGTAATAGCTACGTTGTATACGTTTTCAATATTTGCAGTTTTTGGCTCGGGCAGGTCGCTTGCATCTAATTTTGGTAGTTCCGGCTTTTTAAGGCTACCGCCTTCAACCGTAACAAATGATGGGCAGAAACCTTCGACACAGGAAAAATCCTTGTTGCAGGCTGATTGATTGATCTTTCGCTTGCGACCCCACTCGGTTTCCAACGGCTCGACGGCGACGCAGTTGGATTGAACCGAACAGTCTCCGCATCCTTCACATACCAATGGATTGATAAATGCACGCTTATCCGGATCCGGTGCCATACCGCGCTTGCGGCGGCGGCGTAATTCTGCTGCACAGGTTTGATCGTAAATGATTGCGGTGCAGCCTTCGATTTTGCGCAGATGGCGTTGGACTTCTTCAATATGCTCGCGAGACCGGATCTGCGTTCCGCTGGCAAACTCTGATTTAAAATATCGTTGAGGCTCATCAGAGATCAGCCAAATTTCCTTGACACCTTCCGCCTTCAGCATGTGCGAAATTTTGGGCGGATCAAGCGGACCATCATGTGTCTGCCCGCCGGTCATTGCGACAGCATCGTTAAACAAAACCTTGTAGGTTATATTGGCACCCGATGCGACTGCTGCGCGGATAGCCATAATTCCGGAATGGTAAAACGTACCATCCCCAAGATTGGCAAACACATGTTCTTCATCTGTAAAATGAGACAGACCGGTCCAGCTAACCCCTTCGCCACCCATATGAGAGAAGGTTTCTGTTTTCCGATCCATCCATACCGCCATGAAATGGCAGCCAATACCTGCCATGGCGCGGCTGCCGTCAGGGACTTTTGTTGAGGTATTATGCGGACATCCGGAGCAGAAATGTGCGGTACGTGTAACCGGTGCTTCATGCATTTTCCGAATTGCCGCGCGCTCTTCATAATAGGCAAGTTTCTGTTTGATACGATTGGCAATGCCGCCTGGAAGATCAAAAGTCAGCAGACGATTTGAAATCGCTCGAACCGCCACACCTGCGGTCATTTCTTCATTCAACTTTAAAATATGATTGTCTTCATGGTCGAATTTGCCAACAATACGTGGGCGGACATCCGCTCGCCAATTGAACAATTGTTGCTTGATCTGGTGTTCAAGGATTTCGCGGCGCTCTTCAATAACAAGCACCTCTTCAAGACCCTCTGAAAACTTACGGATGCCTTCCGGTTCGAGTGGCCAGGGCATCCGGACCTTGTATAATTTTAGGCCGATTTCATCGGCTACCTTTTCATCAATACCAAGCTGCCGCAACGCTTCACGCACATTCTCAAAAGCCTTGCCTGAGGCGATAATTCCAAAGCGTGGTTTTTTGCTGTCATAGATAAGCTGATCAATACTATTTGCCTTTGCAAAAGCCAGTGCAGCATAGGCTTTATGTTCCTGCAAACGCTCATCCTGATCCAAAATGCCATCTGGCCAGCGTAGATTAAGCCCACCCCCTGGCATTTCAAAATCTTCGGGCAGAACAAATTGCGTTTGTTCGCCAGCAAGATCTACCACACCAGTGGTTTCAATCGTGTCTGCAATCACCTTGTAGCCGACCCAAAGGCCGGAATAACGCGACATGGCAATACCGAACAATCCAAGTTCAACAAACTCTTGAACGCTTGAGGGAAACAGCATCGGCATTATCGCTGCCATGAATGCATGATCGGATTGGTGCGCAACAGTTGATGACTTTGCCGTATGATCGTCACCGGCAAATGCAAGTACCCCGCCGTTTTTGTGGGTGCCAGCGGAAGTTGCATGTTTGAAGACATCGCCCGAACGATCAACACCAGGACCCTTGCCGTACCAATAGCCTACGACGCCATCCTTGTTTGCTCCGGGTGTCGTGTCGAGCTGCTGTGTTCCCCAAACGGCTGTAGCCGCCAGATCTTCATTGATGCCCGGCTGGAAAACAACGCCATGTTTATCGAGATGTTTCTTTGCCTGTTGCAGAGCAAAATCGTAGGCTCCGATCGGTGATCCGCGATAACCGGAAATAAATGCACCAGTATTCAGTCCTGCTGCATGATCCCGGCGCATTTGCACCATCGGCAAACGGACCAGTGCCTGGGTGCCGTTCATGAACACTTTGCCACTTGTGGCTGTATATTTATCTTCGAGCGAAATAGCCGTGTTTGTCAGATCTGTTGAAACCGGTTTTAAATCGCCCATGCCATCCTCATATATTTGGCTACCAGAATAGGGTTTGAACTCTTAGCTGTACATTTGTAAATATGACGCAAATTTCAGAGATTTGAAATTCAAATTTAAGTCCGTTGAAACAGTTGATTAGGTCTAAAGTTCAATAAATAACACAATTATAAACTGAAAACCTAATTTTCTAGATGGGTAGTTCAGTGTAGTTTTTTATTTCGCTCAATGCGAAATGTGAATTCATCGTACCGACATGAGGCAGCTTCAGCAATTGGCCTTTTACGGCCCGCTCATAATCCCGCACTGCGCCCACGACAACGCGCAGCAGGTAATCAAATTCACCGCTCATTGTGTAGCATTGGAGAATTTGCGGTATCTCCAGCGTGGCTGCCTCAAATGTCTCCAGCGCTTCCGTGGTATGGGTGTCCAGGCGGACATAGACAAAGATCGAAACATCAAGTCCAATTTTTTCAGGATCTAACAGGGTAACACGTGCCTTAATATAACCTGCATCTTCCATTTTGCGAATGCGTCGCCAGCATGGCGTATGGCTTAAGCCGACTGCGCTGCCGATATCTTCAATTTTCTTGTTTGCGTTAGGTTGTAGCATCCGTAAAATTTTTAGATCGATCTCATCAAGTATCATGGATAGTCCATTTGAAATTTCATCGCGTTGTCTATATTTATGCCGTCTGAAATTGAATTTGTCGAAGGTTTCATGACCCAATCCCTTGTTGTTGCATTTTATAAGTTCGTCTCCCTGCCGGATTTTACGGACCTTCAGGCTGATCTTCACGATTGTGCCGTTGCCAATTCGGTGATGGGAACCATTCTGCTTGCGCACGAGGGTATCAACGGCACCGTTGCGGGGCCGCAAAAGGGTGTGCGTGAACTTTTAGCGTATATCCGAAAAGATCCGCGTATTGCAGATTTGGAACACAAGGAAAGCTGGGCGGAGGAAAATCCTTTCTATCGTATGAAAGTACGGCTGAAGAAGGAAATCGTCACGCTGGGTGTTGAGGGCGTTAGCCCGGTCAGCCAGGTGGGTGAATATGTCGATCCCCAGGACTGGAACGCGCTGATTAGCGATCCAGACGTTACCGTGATTGATACGCGGAATGACTACGAAGTTTCTATCGGAACATTCCAGGGAGCGGTTGATCCAAAGACAACCAGTTTCCGGGAGTTACCCGATTGGCTCGATCAACAGCAAAGCCTTGATCCTGACAAGAAAATTGCAATGTTCTGCACTGGCGGTATTCGCTGTGAAAAATCAACGGCACTTTTAAAGGCACGTGGATATGAAAACGTGTTCCATCTAAAGGGTGGAATTTTGAAGTATCTTGAAACTGTTCCGCAAGAGCAAAGTCTCTGGGAAGGGGAGTGTTTTGTTTTTGATCAACGTGTAAGTGTTGGACATGGACTTGAACAAGGACCGTATGATCTCTGCCATGCCTGCAGGCACCCGATAACACAGGAAGACAAGCAAACCAAATTCTATGCCCCTGGGGTTTCATGCCCTCGGTGTCACGACAAGATGTCGGAAGAACAAAGAATGCGTTTTGCAGAACGACAAAAACAGATTGAACTTGCCAAAGCGCGAGGTGAAAATCACATTGCGGCGGATCAGTTGGCGCAGAAAAAGAAAAAACACAAGGAGCGCAAGACACATGCTCAACGCTCAAATTCTGGTGAGCACTTGGCATGACGGCGGCCCCGGTTCTCTATTCCTTTCGCCGTTGCCCCTATGCGATACGGGCGAGGTTGGCGATTGCCGCAAGCGGGCAAGAAGTTGAGTTGCGTGAAGTCGTGTTGCGCGACAAGCCAGCAGAAATGCTGGAGGCTAGCCCCAAGGGAACCGTACCGGTTCTGGTTTTGCCGCAGGGACAGGTATTAGAAGAAAGCCTTGATGTTATCGAGTGGGCGCTTGCTCGGGAAGATCGGGAAGGGTGGCGAGAATTTCCAGAAACTGTTCTCAGCCAGATGGATGCATTGGTGAGAGAGTGCGACGGGCCTTTTAAGACAGCTCTTGATTGCTATAAATATCCAAATCACTACGAGAATATTGATCCTATTGAACAACGGGCAACAGGTGCAGCGTTTATTCGCAAGCTGGACTTGCGCCTTTCGGCTTCGGCGTTTCTTTTTGGGGAACGGTTTTCATATGCGGATGCAGCAATACTGCCGTTTGTTCGACAATTTGCCCATGTGGATAAGGATTGGTTCTGGGGTGAAGACTGGCCTAATGTGACAGCCTGGCTGGATGCGTTTATTGCCGGAGATCGCTTTGCTGGTGTTATGAAAAAATATAAGCAATGGCAAAGTGGGGAAAAGGGTGTTGCGTTTTACGCTTAGAATGATGGTTTATGCCAATAGTGCCATAACCTCTCCGATCTCGTTGTTGACGACACAATCTGCATGATGATCGAGTGGTGTGGCATCGCGGTTAATGATGGCCAGTTTTGCACCATTGCGCTTTGCCTGAACCGGCAGGAGTGCAGCGGGTTGAACTACTAAAGACGTTCCAATCGCTAGGAACAGATCAGCTGACAGAGTAATTTCGAATGCGCGTGCCGTTTTGTCCTCTGGCATACGCTGGCCGAACATCACAACATCCGCTTTGATAATTCCATTACATTGAGAGCATGTCGGGCTCTTGCCGCTCGCTTCGAATTGATCGCGGCAGCTATCCATTGAGTGGTTTTGACCACAGTCGATACAGGAAGCAGTGGTTGCATTGCCATGAATTTCTATAATTTTGTCTGGGTCAGCACCGCCGCGCTGGTGCAAGCCATCAACGTTTTGCGTAATCAGGCAGGCGCATTTGCCTGCGGTCATCCATTTTGCAATTTTGGAATGGCCAATATTGGGTTCAACCGCCCCGATCTGATCTTTCATGTAAAACCGGCGATGCCAGTCTTCGATGCGAGCCTCTTCGCTTTGGAGATATTCGCCATATTCAACAATGCGGAACTTTTCCCACAGACCGCCGGGCGAGCGAAAGTCGGGCACCCCGGATTCGGTTGAAATGCCTGCACCAGTTAGAACAACCATATTGGAAGCTTCTGCAATCAACTCGCGTAGATGGGCGGTACTGTCCGGATGTCCTGACAATCTTTAACCAGGTGACATGCCACGCAGGCGTTCAGAGCGGCGGCGTAGCAGCTCAACCGTGGTCAGTAGTGCAATCGACATTAACACGAGCATCGTTGCAACCGCCAGAATGGTTGGGCTGATTTGTTCGCGCAGTCCAGAGAACATCTGACGTGGGATAGTACGTTGATCAACATCTGCCATAAAGATTACCGCCACAACTTCATCCAGCGATGTAATAAAGGCAAACAGCGCCCCCGAGATTACACCAGGCAGGATCAGTGGCATGATTACCTGAAAGAAGGTTGTCCACATTGTCGCGCCAAGGCTTTGAGAAGCGCGGATAAGTGATTGGTCAAATCCACTTAAAGTGGCTGTAACAGTGATAATTACGAACGGCACACCAAGTGTAGCATGAGCAAGGATCAGACCAAGATAAGTTTTAGCAAGTCCGTCTGGATAGAATGGAATGACACCTTGCAGAGTACCACCGTAGAAAAAGAACATGCCAGTTGCAGTAATAACCAATGGAACAATCATCGGAGAGATCAACAAGCTGGTGATCAGTGAGCGATACGGCATTTCTGGACGTGAAAGACCAAGTGCCGCAAGCGTTCCCAGGGTCGTTGCCAGAGCCGTTGACAGGATGGCAAGGAAGAATGAATTTCGGAATGCGCGGACCCAGGTCGCGTTTTCCCACATATCTGTCCACCAGCCTTCTACTGCGTCAGGAGCGGTCATGCCAAAGCGATAGATGTCCTGATACCAGCGCAATGAATATGCTTCTTTATCAAAAGACATCATTCCTTCAGTAAAACTGAAATAGGGTTCCGCATTAAATGACAATGGGATGATTATCAGAATTGGCAAAATCAAAAACAGAAAGATAATTGTGCAAATCGCAAGAAATGCATAGTGCCAGATCTGTTCGCCGCGGGTTGCGTAACCTGGTAGGGGGTTCATCGCAAAAAGCGGAATCCCGAACAGGATAATGAAACCCAATGTACCGCCGAACGACCGCGTATAAACCGCGAACAGAACAGTTGCTATAATCAGTGCATAAAAACCGGGTGATTTGATACGTTCAGCAATACTCATGATCTCATCACCCAAATTTCAGATTATCTACGCCTACCAGCTTGTTATAGAGCCAGTAGAGGACCAAGACGACCACCAACAGGATCGTACCAAGGGCAGCACCAAGGGACCAGTTCAGTGTTTTCTGAATGTGGTTTGCAATCAAGTTGGAAATCAGCAGACCATCATTGCCACCAACGAGCGCAGGGGTAATATAATAGCCTATAGCGAGAATGAATACGAGAAGTGTGCCAGCAGCAATGCCTGGTGTTGTCTGCGGGAAATAAACCCGGGTAAACGCATAGGTTGGTGTCGCACCTAGCGAGCGTGCGGCCCGCATATAGCTTGGCGGAATTGTTTTCATCACCGAGTAAAGCGGCAGAATCATAAAGGGTAACAATATGTGTACCATCGATATCACCGTACCGGTGGCGTTGTAGATCATTTGTATTCGGAATTCATCAGGGATAAACCCTAGATACACAAGCACATTATTGATGATCCCTTCCTTCTGTAACATGGCTATCCACGCCGACGTTCGCACCAGCAAAGATGTCCAGAACGGCAGAAGCACCAGGATCATCAGAAGGTTTTGAAAGACGCAGAGGTAAGGTCGAAAGGAGATAGGCAACCGGATAGGCGATGATAAAACACAGGAATGTAATAAGCGCAGAGAGCCAAATCGTTTTCCAAAGGATCGGCAAATAAATCCTGTAGAGTTCATCTGCTCTGATAATATTTTCATTTTGATCATATTTACGGTCGGTAGCGGCGAGATAAAAAGAAAGGGTATAGTCTCGTGTCACCCGTTTTAGGGCCACCCATAGGTTCGGGTTGTCCCATTTTTTATCGATTGCTAATAGAGCGTCGAGATAGGGCCCCTCGGTTATTTGATCGGCTTTGCGTGAAGTTTTTGTGAAGAGGCTTCGGCTACCCGGAATCTCGTAGTTTACACGCGTCGCCAGATTACCGACGGTTTTTCCGACCTCTCGGTTCTTACGAGCAAGAGCCAGATCTTCGACAAATACCTTTATGGTTTCGTCGGGTGGATAGTCTTTTCCATCCCAGTCCTGAATTACTTCGGCGAAGTTTGGCATTACTGCCGAGCCTGCTGGATTAAAAAATGAGCGAACCAGCATATCACCAATCGGAAAGACAAAGGAAACCAGCAGAAAAAGCACCAATGGAAGTGTCAATACGAACGCACGAATACGCATCCGCCTGGTTGTCTGCGCAAGTTTTTCCTTTAGCGGTGTACCATCATAAGCTACGAGTTGTTCCTGCGCTGCAACGGTCAAACCAAAATCCCCTGGTTCTTATTTTTTTGATATCTGTTTTTTCAAAAACTGCCGATTGCTTATTCAGCGGTTTATGGAAGAACAAATAATGGAGGGCGATTCGATCGCCCTCCAAAATTCAGTATTAGTTAGCAAGCCAAGCGTTGAACCGCTCTGTTAGCTGATCTGAATTGTCTGCCCAGAACTCAAAGTTGTTCTGAACAGAGTTAGCTAGGTTTGCAGGTGCAGTTGGCATTTGTGGACCCATGTCGATGGATGCGTCCGTTGCGTATGTACCTACCAATGGAGCAGAAGATTTACGTGCAGGACCATAGGAAATCCATGAAGCCTGTGCAGCAAGCTGCTCAGTAGCTGTTGAGAATTTCAAGAAATCCATTGCGTTTTCTTTGTTCTTTGCACCTTTTGGAATAACCCAAAGATCAAGGTCCCAAACCTGACCGTCCCATACGATGTTGAATGGCTTACCTTCGCCAGCAACCGCGTTAAAGATCCGACCATTGTAAGCAGTTGTCATAGCAACTTCGCCATCTGCAAGAAGCTGTGGAGGCTGAGCGCCTGCTTCCCACCAGACAACGTCACCTTTGATGGTGTCAAGTTTAGCGAATGCGCGGTCAACACCTTCAGCAGTTGCAAGCACTTCGTAAACTTCTGCAGCTGGTACGCCATCCGCGATCAGAGCAAATTCCAGGTTCACTTTTGGACCCTTGCGAAGGCCACGCTTGCCAGGGAATTTTGCAGTATCAAAGAAGTCAGTCATTGTCTTCGGACCATCGGCCATTTTGGACGAATCGTAAGCAAAGATGGTTGACCATACGATGTTTGCAACTGCGCAATCATACAATGTACCGGCAAGGAAGTCTTCCGTTGCCGGAGTTCCATCAGCACCTGCTGGCAGAGTTGAATGATCGATTGTTTCCAATAGACCTTCGTCGCATGCGCGAATTGCGTCTGACAATTCAACATCAACGATGTCCCAAGTTACGTTACCTGCTTCAACCTGAGCTTTAATTTCAGCGATGCCGCCATTGTAATCTTCAGAGTTGATTTTAACACCGGTCTTTTCGATGAAAGGCTTGTGATATGCTTCAACTTGAGACTTGGTATATGCACCGCCCCAAGATACGACAGTCACTTCACCTTCAGCCTGAGCTGATACGGTTGACATGACCATTGCCAGGCCAATTGCTGAACCTGCAAGTAGTTTGTTGAGTTTCATTTAATTTCTCCCTTTTGTTTCATGCTCCGGGGCTACCAGAACATCTTATATCGCCACCTACTCCTCCGGTTCGGCACGCGAATTCTGATAAAATATATTAGGCTACAAGATCCAATGCTTTGCAATCGTCACTTGCCCAGCCAATTTTCTTTGTTTCCCCTTCAAAGAGGGGTTTACGGTCGCCACGATTACGGACCTTGACGATAAATTCGTCATTTCCTGCGACATTCATACGTACGCGGATATGGTCACCTAGATAAATCAATTCTTCAATCTTGCCTTCAACAATGTTTTTCATTGATTTAGGCGGATCAAGCTCTACCCGCTCTGGTCGTAACGATAAGGTCGTACGGTCCCCGGCAGCATTTACATTAACTTTTCTGGCCTTAACGGCTTTTCCGTCATCTAAACGTACGTTGCAGACTTCGCCGGTAATTTTTTCAACCGTTCCGTTGAGTTTGTTATTCTCACCGATAAACTGAGCAACGAAAGAATTTTCAGGATTTTCATATAATTCCGCAGGATGTGAAAGCTGCTGAATAACCCCGTCTTCAAAAACCGCAACGCGGTCCGACATAGTAAGTGCTTCGGTCTGGTCATGCGTTACATAAACAACTGTGACACCAAGTTTTTCATGAATGTGCTTGATCTCGTATTGCATCTGTTCACGCAATTGCTTGTCGAGCGCGCCAAGTGGTTCATCCATCAATACAAGATTGGGTTCAAACACCAGCGCACGGGCAACGGCGATGCGCTGTTGCTGTCCACCGGAGAGTTGTGCAGGTCTACGCCCACCCATTTGCGGTAGCTCGACCATTTCAAGGACCCGTTTAACACGGTCTTCCTGATCTGCGCTTGAAACGCCCCGCACCTTAAGAGGAAATGCAAGATTTTCTGCAACACTCATATGTGGAAAAAGAGCATAGTTCTGGAAAACCATGCCGATACCGCGCTTGTGCGGTGCAACCATGTTAATGGGTCTATTATCCAGAAAAATTTCACCATGGGTGGCGGGCTCAAACCCTGCAAGCATCATAAGGCAGGTCGTCTTACCAGAACCTGACGGTCCAAGCATCGTGACAAACTCGCCTTCAGCGATGTCAAGATTAAGGTCTTTAACGACCAAAGCCTCACCATCATAACTTTTCTGAACGTTTTCGAACCGGACGTATGAATTATCCGCGCTAGACTTTTTGTCTGCCATTATTGTTATTTATTCTCCCTTGCGCTTGCCGGTATCAGGTTTAGCGCATCTCCCTAAAGATAAAAAACATGTTTGTTGCGCTTACGTCAATGAAAAATTGTCTGGCGCAATAAACGTCGCAGTATCCAGTTAGCGCGAACCACGGTTGTGAAAAATGAAACCCAGAAAATTCAGTAGAATTTGAGCGGCTAAAAATGAGGTTGATCCGGTATGATCATAATCAGGTGCCACTTCCACCAGATCCATGCCGACAACCTCTCCCTGCTGTGCAATACCCTGAAGCAATTCCAGTACTTCATAGTACAGAAAACCGCCATGGCTTGGGGTTCCTGTTCCCGGCGCAATTGATGGGTCAAAACCATCGATATCGATTGTCACATAATAACGCTCACCGGATGGGATTCGTGCCAGTACCTGCTCGACCCCAAGCTTGCGAAATTGTCTGACAGACAAAATATCTGAACCCATTGCCCGGGCATCATCATAGCCCTCCTTGGCTGTAGAAGATACGTTTCTTATTCCGATCTGACTTAAACCGGTCACATATTCTTTTTCTGCAGCACGGCGCATTGGGTTTCCATGTCCGTAGCGCACGCCATGGCGCACATCAACGAAATCAAGATGCGCGTCAATCTGAACAAGATGAAATGGTTCCTGGTCTGAAAACGCGTTAATGGCTGGGATATTGACCGAATGATCACCCCCGAGAACCACCGGCAGAGCACCTGCTTTCAATGCTTTACGGACCCCAAATTCGATGTTTGCGTGACTTTTTTCAGTATCCGTGTGGACTATGTCGGCGTCACCCATATCCACGATCTTCACGCTGCCGGGCAGATAGATTATATCGTCTTCATGATCATAGGCGCCAGCATGACCGAAAGAGTATAGTGTGGAAGCTTCTCTGATTGAACGCGGTCCGAAACGCGCACCTGATCGATATTGGGTGCCGAAGTCGTACGGCGCGCCTAAAATTGCCACGTCGGCATCAATGGCGTCCCAGTCCAGACAGGGAGCGTGTTTGCCAAATGTTGCGTGACCAACAAAAGGCAGGTTAAGCCTGCCCGCTTCATATCCATGATCTGTCATTCCGCTTAATACCTTCCATAAAAAAGGGCAACGCCACGGCTGCCCTTAAAGTAACTTAGATAGATCAAAAGCCGCTTAGAGAACGGAACCAAGCTTCATGGCAACACCCATGTCGCCCTCAACTTTGATTTTGCCCTGCATGAATGCCGCTGTTGGGTCGAGATCACCAGCGATCATGCTCTCCAGAGTTTCTTTATCACATTTAATAGTACAATCAGCTTCTGTATTGTCCATGCTTACAGAAGGTGGCGTTGAATTACCGTCGATAAATACTACGCCGTCGTCACCACAATCAAACTTTACGGTAGCGCCAATGCCGCTGCCACCTTCAACTTTACTTTTGATTGCTTCATAAGCTGATTCAAGGCTCATAATTTCCTCTCCCTAATCAGTGTCATTGTCACCACTTCCCTAACGGTGTCAGTTTCAAATTGCAATTGCCGATTACCGGATAAATTTCACATTTTGATGGTGTAAACATTATAGAAACCATTTTCGAAGATAGTTCTACAAAGTTATTATGTTTCTTTCTGAAGCTATTGAGAAATTGAAATGTTACGTCTTATTGTGTTTTTGCTGTTTGCAACCGTTACACTTGGTTGGTTGTATTTGCTTCAAGAAGAGCTTGCCTTAGGCTTTTATGGTGCAGATCAGAGCAGATATTCGCGCGAATGTGTCTACGTGGACGCATATCTAAATCTTTACACGTTCAACGTATTCTCCGGCAATGATCATTTCTGGCTTCACGGCTGCCCAATTTTCCATGAGCTGAATCCAAACAAAACCTAGGTTTCCAAACCAAAAACATCATTGGCCTTAGCTGCCCATCAATACATCCCCATAGCTTTCCCGAAGATCTTTTTTCAAAATTTTTCCGGTTGCACCCAGGGGAAGCGCGTCAACAAATATGACAGCATCGGGGATCTGCCATTTGGCGATCTTGCCATCGTAAAAACTCAGGACATCCTGCTCCGTTACGTTAGATTCAGGTAGTTTAACCGCTACTATGACCGGACGTTCGTCCCATTTCTCATGTCTGGCAGCAATTGCTGCAGCGCTTGAAATCTCCGGGTGACCAACTGCAATATTCTCAAGCTCCACAGTCGAAATCCATTCGCCTCCGGATTTAATAATATCTTTCGAGCGGTCGCGTATCGTCATAAAGCCGTCTTCATCCAGCGTGGCAACATCACCGGTCTTGAACCAACCGTCATTTAGTGTGGTGTCCTTTTCAGCCTGATAGTAATCGCTTAGAACCCATGGTCCGCGGCAATATAAGTCGCCTTGCGTTTCACCATCATTGGGAAGTTGGTTGAAATCATCATCAAACACAGCCAACTCCATTCCGTAAGGCGGGCGACCCTGGTTGAGGCGAATGGTGGCCTGATCTTCATCGGATAAATTGAAATGCTTGTTTTTCAGATGGTTTACTGTGCCAAGAGGAGACATTTCGGTCATGCCCCAGGCATGAAGCACTTCCACGTCATAAGTGTCACGAAACTTTTCAATCATGGAGGGTGGGCAGGCAGAGCCCCCAATAATGGTGCGGTGCATATGCGGCAAAAGGGTTCCGCTTTCTTCCAAATATTGGATTAATCCAGCCCATATAGTAGGAACGCCAGCAGATATTGTAACCTTTTCATCATTGAAAATGGTAGCAAGGCTTTTCCCATCAAGAAACGGGCCGGGCATGGCCATTTTTGATCCGGCAAGTGCTGCGGCATAGGGAGAGCCCCAAGCATTAACATGAAACATTGGAACAACCGGCAAAAGACAATCGCGTGCGGAAAAGCCCATCACATCCGGTGTGGCGGACATCATAGCATGCAGCAGGGTGGAGCGATGGGAATACAAAACGCCTTTGGGATGGCCGGTTGTGCCGGATGTATAGCAAAGCGATGAGGCCTGACTTTCGCTAAATTGAGGCCAAACGAAATCATCATCGCCTTCGCTCAGCAGATCCTCGTAAAACACGATCCAGTCATGTTCTGTAGCAATTGCATCATCACGCGGTTCCATAAGAACCCATTGTTCAACCATAGGCAGGCTCGCGCGCAACTTATCGACAAGTGCAATGAATGTAGCATCAAAAAACACGATCCTGTCTTCCGCATGACCAATGATATAAATCAGGTCTTCGGGAAACAGACGTGGGTTAACGGTGTGGCAAACCATTCCGGCACCGGAAATGGCATAGTAAAGTTCCAGGTGACGAAAATTATTCCATGCAAGGGTACCGATCCGGTCCGAGGTTTGCATGCCGCGCTTCAACAGGGCGGAACCGAGCTTTTTTGAACGACTGTTGACTTCACTGTAATTCGTACGGTGGCGGGAACCGTCAATGTTGACAGACACGACCTCTGAATCACCATGATAGCGTGCGGCATGATCTATAATACCGGAAATGAGCAATTGTTGCTCCATCATCTGTCCGAGCATGGAATGTTCTCCTCCAAAAAATTTTTGCTGTTATAACGGTGTGAAAATTAATCGTGCAAGGAAAAGATCACGATGGTTAAAAATATAAATCCTATTCGCGAGACCGATGCCCAATCAATTTCCCTTGCGGCACGATTGATTGCCGATGAACGCTATGGTGCTTTGGGTGTATTGGAAGCAACAACCGGCGTGCCGCTGGTCAGCCGCATAGCCTGCGCCCATGACGTAGCATTCGGCCTGTTTTTTGCAGCTTCTGATCTTTCCATGCATTCAAAATGCCTGCTGGAAAATTCTACCTGTTCGCTTTTGTTGGGGGAACCTGGGAAAGGCGACGGGCTTGCTCATCCTCGTATTACCCTCATAGGTACTGCATCACGCATGCAAAATGATGATCCTGAAAGAGCCCGATATCGCTCTGCATTTTTGAAAATCCACCCAAAAGCTGAACTCTATATCGATTTTGCTGACTTCGGATTTTATCCGCTAATACTGAAGCGTGCTTATTTAAATGGTGGGTTTGGCAAGGCTTATCATCTCGAAAAGGCTGATTTGGAAAAGCTTTTCAGTTGAACTTGGAATGACTTTATCCAATAGTCCCAGCGATGAGAAAACAAGAACAAAAATCCGGTCCGCTGTCTGGCTACCGGATTATCGATTTAACGTCCGTGGTCCTCGGCCCGTACTGCACACAATTATTGGGTGATCTTGGTGCTGACGTTATCAAAGTCGAAAGTCCTGAAGGCGATATCATGCGTCATGCCGGTCCGCGTGTTTCCCAAGGTATGGGGCCGATTTATCTGACAATCAATCGCAACAAGAAATCAGTTTCGCTTGATCTTAAAACCGATGGCGCAAAGGAAGCACTGCGCCGGATGGTAAGAACCGCTGATGGGTTTATTCACAATATACGTGCTGGTGGAATGAAGCGGCTTGGCTTTGATTATGAACAAGTCAAGGAACTAAACCCGGATATCATTTATTGTCATGCAGTCGGCTTTGGTTCTGACGGGCATTATGCTGGGCGTCAGGCTTATGATGACCTGGTGCAGGCGAGTGCGGGCCTTACCTTTATGATCCCTATGCAGGACGGATCAACGGAGCCGCGTTATTTTCCTGGTCTTGTTGCAGACAAGACGACAGGTCTACATGCCGCTTACGCCATGTTAGCGGCATTTTTACATCGTGAGCGAACCGGCGAGGGGCAGTTTGTAGAAGTGCCGATGATGGAATCGGTTGTTTCATTTAATCTGGCGGAAAATCTCTTTGGGCACACCTTTGTGCCGCCGCGTGATCCGATTGCCTACACCAGATCGATCAATCCCAATCGCAAACCTTACAAGACAAAAGACGGGTATATTGCCTTAATGCCCTATTCGAATGAAAATTGGCGGCGGTTTTTCCGACTAGGCGGGCGCGAAGAACTGATGGATGATCCGCGCTATTCGACCTACGAAGAGCGAACGAAGAACATTACCGATCTTTATAAAGAGATGGAATTAATCGCACCTCAGCGCACCACAGATGAGTGGATGGCAGAACTTGGAAAGCAAAATGTTCCATGCATGCGAGTGCATACTCTTACAAGCGTGCTTGATGATCCTCAATTGCGTGAAACCGGTTTTCTGGAAGAGCGCGATCACCCCTCTGAGGGGCAATACTTGTCCGTCAACAATCCCGTTAAGTTTTCAAAATCACCGACGCAAACCTATACTGATCCACCGTTGTTGGGTCAGGATAATGAAGCGGTTCTGGAAGAGCTTGGGTTTGATGAGAACGAAGTTGCTGTCATGAAAGCTGATGGTGTTTTTGGAAAAGGGTTGGACGTATGAAACTTGCTGGGCATCTTTTAGTTGATTGCTTAAAAGCGCAGGGCGTTGATCGGGTATTCTGCGTGCCGGGAGAAAGCTATTTGGCAGTTCTCGATGGCCTTTATGAGTCCGGTATTGAAACCGTTGTCGCACGTCATGAAGGTGGCGCCGCAATCATGGCTGAAGCCGATGGCAAGATGACGGGGCGCCCTGGTGTTTGTTTTGTCACCCGCGGGCCCGGTGCCACCAATGCTGCCCATGGCGTACACATTGCAAGACAGGATTCAACGCCAATGGTTTTGTTTGTCGGCCAGATCGGTCGCCAAATGCGCGGACGCGAGGCCTTTCAGGAAATGGACTATCGGGCTTTTTTTGGCTCAGTTGCGAAATGGGTCGAGGAAATTGACGATGCAAGCCGTATTCCGGAAGTCATCTCTCATGCCTGGCATATAGCGATGTCTGGAAGGCCCGGCCCGGTGGTCATTGCTCTTCCAGAAGATATGTTGCGGGATCAAATTGCGAATGCTCCCGGGCGACAGGTAGAGGTGGCCGCGCCTGCACCAACCCTAGGCGATCTGGAAAAGTTTTTTCAGCAATTGGAAACGGCCAGTTCTCCCATGATTGTTGTTGGTGGTTCGCGATGGCGCGAAACCGATGCGATACTATTGCGTGAATTTAGCGAGAAGTGGGGTATTCCGGTTGCAGCTTCTTTCCGGCGCCAGCAATTGTTTGATGCAGATCATGCAAATTACGCTGGAGACGTGGGACTTGGCATCAATCCTAAACTGAAAGATAGGGTTGCGAATTCTGATTGTCTCTTACTGCTTGGGTGTCGATTTAGCGAAAACCCTAGTCAGGGATTTTCCTTGCTGGATATGCCGGGACCACATGAAGGCCTTGTGCATGTCCATCCGGGTCCAGAGGAATTGGGCCGGATTTATCATCCTGGCATCTCGATCAATGCCACGCCCGGTACGTTTCTTTCATCCGCACTTGAGTGGGATGCACGTAAATCCTTTCAAGCCAGCACTGCGGAAGCCCATCAGGAGTTTCTTGCCTGGACGGATGCGCCGCCAGATGGCACTGGCGATGTTACGATGAGCCATGCAATCTCAGTATTACGTGACACGCTTTCTGAAGATGCGATCCTGTGCAATGGGGCCGGCAATTATGCGATATGGTTGCACCGTTTTTATAGGTATCGTTGGGGAACACAATTAGCGCCTACCTCTGGTTCCATGGGCTATGGAATGCCCGCAGCAGTTGCAGCAGCAAAACGTAATCCGCACAAGATGATTGTCGTCCTCGCCGGCGATGGATGTTTCCAGATGACTTCTCAGGAGTTTGGTGTTGCCTGCGAGCATACCCTCAATATCAAGGTTATCGTCTGCGATAATGGTGTCTATGGTACGATTCGCATGCATCAGGAGCGCGATTATCCTGGGCGCGTTTCAGGCACAGATATGAAGAACCCGGATTTCAAGGCGCTTGCTCAGTCTTATGGCGCAAGAGCCTACGCGGTTTGGAATGACAGCGAATTTAAAAGCGTATTGGAAAAATCTTTGTCGGAAAAAGGCCCGTGCCTTATTCACCTGAAACTTGATCCAAGAGACATTGCGCCGGGCAAGGTATTAAGCACTTAGTTGAGCCGGGACGCTAAATTTTTTCACGCCAGTATTTAATTTGTGCGCGCACATTTTCAGGCGCAGTACCGCCAAAACTGGTGCGGCTTGCAACCGAACTTTCCACTGATAATACGTCATAAACATCGGTTGTAATTTGTGGATGAATCGCCTGCAAAGCTTCTATTGGTAGCGCATGCAGGTCGCAAGACTGTTCATCGGCAAGTGCTACCGCACGGCCTGTAACATGGTGCGCATCGCGGAACGGAAGGCCTGCCTCGCGCACCAGCCAATCGGCCAGATCAGTGGCGGTTGAAAATCCGGAACCGGCTGCATCACGCATTGCTTGCGTATTGATAGTCATATCTGAGATCATGCCGGTCATTGCGGCTAATGAAACTTCAAGTGAAGAGGCTGCATCAAATACAGTTTCCTTGTCTTCTTGCATGTCCTTGGAATATGCAAGCGGCAGGCCTTTGAGTACCGTTAAAAGGGAAATTAGTGATCCGTTGATGCGGCCGGTTTTTGCGCGCACCAGTTCGGCAGCATCCGGGTTCTTCTTTTGCGGCATTATAGAAGAACCGGTTGAGAATTTGTCCGATAAGGTCACGAACCCAAATTGGGGCGTAGACCAGATAACGATTTCTTCTGCCAGCCGCGACAAGTGTCCGGCACAAATCGATGCACAGGTTAAAAACTCCAGAGCAAAGTCACGGTCTGAGACCGAATCAATCGAATTACGCGTTGGCCCGGAAAACCCAAGCGTCTTGGCGGTTTGTTCCCGATCAATTGCAAAGCCCGTACCCGCTAGCGCTGCTGCGCCCAATGGACATTCATCCATCCGGGCAAGAGCATCCTTGGCGCGGGAACAATCACGGGCAAACATTTCCACATAGGCAAGACAGTGATGGCCGAAGGTAACCGGTTGTGCAGATTGCAGATGGGTAAAGCCAGGCATAACGTCACTTGCATGGGTGTCTGCCTTATCCAGCAAAGCAAGTATCAACGCGTCAAGACTTTCGATGACGCCATTAAGGGTGTCGCGAACCCACATGCGAAAATCAAGCGCTACCTGGTCATTGCGCGAACGAGCGGTATGGAGCCTGCCTGCAGCATCGCCAATAAGTTCGCGAAGGCGTGCCTCGATATTCATATGAATGTCTTCCAGCGCGCGTGAGAATTTGAAGTTACCGCCTTCGATCTCTGACAAAATTGTGTCCAGTCCATCGATAATTTTGCTGGCATCATCGCTTGAAATAATGTTCTGGTCTGCCAACATGGAAGCATGGGCCTTGGAACCGGTAATATCCTGGGCGTATAGCTTGCGGTCGAAGTCAATAGAGGCGTTAATCTCCTCCATGATTGCATCAGGTCCGGAAGCAAACCGCCCGCCCCACATCTCATTACCGGATTTTTCTGCGCTCATTGATCTTGCCTTATTTTGCAAAACTATCGTTGGAACCGCCCATGAATGCCAAACCTTTTATATGGATCGCAGCCGGCCTCTTAATCTTCTCTGCTGGCCTATACGTCATATTTACCAGCACAGGCAATACAGATGGTGCGAATAGCCTTGCATCTGCGGATAAGGGACCATCATGTAAAGCGGCAATTGAACGGGCCAAGACTCTCGATCCGATTGCGCAGGGTGATATGGCAGCGTTCCGGATTATTGAAGATCCGCTTGATGTCAGCAACATTGCATTTGTTGATGCCGATGGAAATCCCAAAACGCTTGGCGACTGGAAAGGCAAGACGGTTCTTTTCAATCTCTGGGCAACCTGGTGTCCACCGTGTCGCGAGGAAATGCCATATTTCGAAACACTTCAAGAGACAAAAGCCGATGAAACATTTCAGGTTGTACCGGTGAGCATTGATCTCGGCGATGCAGCAAAACCAAAAGCATTTTACGCAGAAACCGGGTTAGAGGCGCTTCCGTTTTTTCATGATAAAACGATGGATGCGTTTCAGGGGCTGAAGAAAAAAGCGGTCGCGCTTGGCATGCCGACCACGCTGATAGTTGATCCAAACGGTTGCGCGCTTGGCGTCCTCAATGGTCCTGCTCACTGGGCCAGTGACGATGCAATAAAACTGATCGATGCAGCTATTAATCTTTAGCGCCTGATTATCCAATTGGGCTGATTTGTAATGCAATTTGAATTGCAAAAGCTTGGATCAATATGCAAATGGATTTGAAACCATTATTCACAGAATTGGCAAATATTTTTACCGGCCCGCAATCAATAGAGAAACATGCACAAGATGCACTGTTGTCTGCTGAATACGAAGTAGGCCTACCCAACCAGTACGCACCTCTAGCGCAACCTTTGATATACGAATTAATGCAGGAAGATGCTCTTCCTATTTGCAGTTTGATTGCCGAAGCGCCATTTAACTGGGAACCTCCGCGGACCATAAACGATCCGCTTTATGTTGAGCATAGTGTTTCGAAAGCACACATAGAATTACTGGGCCCGGAGGGTTTGGTAAAATCTGATACAATCCGTTTGGGGCTTTACGGTATGAAGCCAAATTCAGAATATGGTAACCGAACTCATCCTGCAGAAGAAATTTACATCATGCTTGCCGGACAATCTTTTTGGAAATGTGACAATGTTTCGTACCTGCCGCATCTACCTGGGGAACGTTCATACCATCCATCGATGATGCCACATGCCTCGATGACCAAACAAAGGGCTTTCATGTCGGTTTATGCCTGGAGTGGCGATATCTCGACACAGGGATATATCTATCAGGGGAAGTAGCCTAAGAATTGCGGGTTACTTCAAAGATTCAAAAAATTGCCGACTGGCTTCGTCTGCAGGAAAAACCATCTCGATCTTTAGTTCAGCAAGCGTTAGATCTTCTGCCGTTCCAAATTGTGCAATGGTAGAGAACAGGGATAGGGTTTTATCTCCCAGACGATACCGTGTAGGCACCAGCGGAGGCAGGTTTGTTTCAATCGGCATGTGTTGATCTTCTAATAATTCTGACAGTCGGCTGATAGCGTTTTCTAGCACGGGGTCACTGCCAAAATGCGTGTTTTCTGTTCGTAGCCTGATCAAAGTGTGTTGGATTACTTCCTGCCAGTTTTCCAATACTGCGGATGCCTTTTCCACATCCATCAGGAAATCAAGAATACTATCTCCAACATGAAGACCAGTTGCGCCCAATAGCATTTTGGCAGGGCCGTTCGTTTCCAAAAACTGCCAGTGACGATCCAGTAAGAATGCGGGGTAGGGTTCGTGACGCTTTAGCATCCAATTAATCGCCTGGCGTACATCCTGCATTTCAACTGCATCAAGCGAGCGTGCCTGGTAGGGAGACGAATATCCGGCAGCATGTATCAGTGATGTGCGGTCCTGAAGGGGAACAGCAAGCGTTTCGCACAATTGCATGGTCATAGCGCGGCTTGGTTTTGATCGACCGGTCTCAAGAAATGAAATATGCCGCGCAGAAACATTAGCTATTAAGCCCAGATCAAGCTGGCTCAAACGCCGTTGATTGCGCCAGGTCTTGAGAATTTCTCCGAAGGAATTTGGCACTTTATTGACCTAACTGCAAAACCAAGAATGGCATAATTATACACAATTTTGATCTTAAAACACTTACCTCAAAGGTAATTGAATTGCTGAAAGACTGAGGGCTATTTTCGAATGCGCAACGCTTGATTAGAAAGATCGGAAGGTAGTTATGACCCCTTTGAAACTAATACTCGGCATTCTGTTTGTCGTTATCTACGGCTATACAATCATTGTAATCAGCAGTTACGGGTTTGATTTTCTCTCACCGTTTCTGGTCGGACTTGCTGCCTTTGACTGGGCCGGACAGTTCAATCTCGATTTCCTGACCTATCTTATCCTTTCAGCCCTTTGGGTTGCGTGGCGGCATCGGTTCAATGCGATAGGTCTTATGTGTGGCGGATTTGCTTTGATAGGCGGGATGATGTTTTTCTCGGTTTATTTGCTGGTAATGGTCCACAAGTCTGGTGGTGAAAATCGTAAACTGGTTTTGGGAGATCAAGATGAGCTCTGAATTCCACAAATTTTGGCTAAAAATTACAGCCATCGTTATCGGTTCATTTGGCCCGGTATTTTTTCTTGGCACTATGGAATCCACGATGGAACCGGCACGGTTCACACTTGATCTTCTAAGTTGGCCGATTGATGCAAACATAAATTATGCATCGCCCGATACGCGGTTTCTTTCTGCTTTAACCGGCGGTTTTCTGCTCGGTTGGGGCGTTATGATCTGGTTTCTATCAACCAATGTTTATGATTTAGCGCCTGAAGGGGTGCGCCGGTGTGTTTTATATGGCTTGCTTGCCTGGTTTGTGCTGGATAGCGCCGGTTCTATAGCGTCAGGCAATTCTTCGAATGTACTGTTCAATATTATCGTTTTGCTGGTTGCAGTTGGTCCTTTCTGGCGCCCAGCAAAACAGTCCTGAAAACTAACTTCCTTAGTAGGTAGATTTGAAGATTTGTAGGTAAGCTTTCCTCAAACCAGTCCTGCAAGTTTCGCAAACGGGTCCCAATTGGGGTCCTTGTGCCACTCATACTCAGCTCCAACTGCGATTGCTTCTGCTGCGTCTTCACCAAACAGTTTAGCCATTACCGCAAGGCTCATATCCATGCCAGCTGAAACGCCTGAGGAGGTAAAGAACTTGCCATCTTCTACCCAACGGGCTTGTGGCACCCACTCCACATTTGGGCCGTGATGGATCGTTGCGGTATAATCCTTTTTATTGGTTGTAGCACGGCGACCATCGAGTAAACCGGTAGTTGCCAGCAATACCGTTCCAGTACAAACAGCCATCACATATTCTGCATTCGCGGATGCTTCAATGATCCAGTTATTTATCGCTTCGTTGCGTGGGTTTAGCGGCGCACTGTCGCCGCCTGGTATGAGGATAAGGTCGTAGTTACTACTTTCTGCGATGGTTCTGTCTACGGTTGTTTTTGTGCCGTGATAGCTTGGCACCGGTTCCAATGTTTCAGCGACAATTTTGATATCAACCGATCCAACATCGTGATCGCCAAGCATTTCAATAGGGCCATAAAAATCGAGTGTTTGAAAGCCTGGAAAAACCAGGGCTGCGAGGGTTTTCATAGGTCTAAGTCTCCATTAACAATTAGCTGTAGACTAGCAGATGATCAGTTGGCATAAATGCCAATATGACCTCAATTTCTGCCAAACAACTCTCAACCGAAAAATCTCCGCTTTCGGTGCTTTTCATCATTTATCCGGATATCGTGCTTTTAGACCTTGCGGGACCGCTGCAGGTTTTTGCAGGCGCGACGCGAACAAGAACCGGAAAGCTTGCCTACAAGACTGCTATTGCCTCTTTGAATGGTGGCCCAATCCAAACGGATACGATTGTTTCTATAGAGTCAGAACCGATGGCTTCCTGGCGGAACAAGAATATCGACATATTGGTGATCGTGGGTGGTAACGGAGCAAGCACTTATATGCATGACCCTGTGCTTATCGAGCACGTTTCGAAACTGGCAAAGCAATCAAAGCGCGTGTGCTCTGTGTGTTCAGGCGCTTTAATTCTGGCCGCTGCAGGCATTTTAGATGGGCGATGTGCTACAACTCACTGGGATACTTGTGAGTTACTGGCCAGCGCCTTTCCAAATGTTCAGGTAGAAGTTGATCCCATTTATATTAAAGACGGTGACGTCTGGACATCGGCGGGAATAACTGCGGGTACCGATATGGCGCTTGCGATTATCGCAGAAGATGTGGGTAAGGAAAGTGCGTTGAAGCTGGCACAATCCCTTGTCACCTATATGGTTCGACCGGGCGGACAATCGCAATTCAGTCCGGCGCTTGAACGCCAGAAGTTGGACAAAGCGGAAAAGTTTGAAGACCTGCATCAGTGGATATCGGATCATCTGGAGAACGACCTGAGTGTGGATCGATTGGCGGAACATGAAAATATGAGTATTCGAAATTTTCATCGTTTGTATTCTCAAACAATGGGTATGACACCTGCCAAAGGTGTCGAAGCCATAAGAATTGAATCGGCCAGACAATTACTCGAAAATACTGGTACCGGCATCAAGACCATCGCCTATCAATGTGGTTTTGGTGATGAAGAACGCATGAGGCGGGCGTTCTTGAGGACAATTGGTATTGCTCCGACTGAGTACAGGCAGCGGTTTCAATTTGCCTGATTTATACATGTCTCATAAATTGTGTGACCTTAGGGCGTGATCAAAACCTTGCCGGCATTCATTTTTGAAAGGAGAGCGGGAAGGCGATCATGAACCTTTGATAGTGGTATTTTATCAGCTATGTCGGTTTGCCATTTGCCTGATGCGAACATCTCCTGAACCCGAATTGCTGCTGCAATTTGTTCATTTACAGGTTTTTCCTTCATCCACTGGGTAAGCCAGAACCCTTCGATACGCTTATTCATAAAAATAAGCTGGCCCATTTCATTAAGCTTTGGCAATTCTGGAGACAGTTTACCGTAAATGATCCAGCGGGCGTGTTTGGGCATTGAGAAGAATATTTCAGCAGACATTTGATCTGCCACCGCATCCAATAAAACGCGTGGTTTATGTTTTTTCGTTAAGTCGCCAAGTTCTTTGGAAAACTCATCAGACTTGTAGTTCAAGACGTGGGCAGCACCGAGTTCCTTGAGATGATCGATCTGCTCATCGCGCCGGACAATTGCAATGGCTTGCGATTTGTCTTCCTTGGCCAATCCCGCGATCAGTTTGCAAAGCTGACTTGCAGCTGCTGTCATGATGAAGGCATCGCTCTTTGCGGTTGCCTCGTCATACATGCCAATTGCCGTCATCGGGTTTACCAGCATTGCAGCTGCATCTTCATCACGTACGTCGTCGCGCACAGGGATGCAGGTCATCGCATTGGCAATTGCATATTCTGCCCAGACCCCGGATCGTGAAGCAAAAAAAGCAACCCGCTTGCCAACAATTCCTTCACCGCCCTTGCCGCTCGCAACCACTTCACCACAGGCTTCAAATCCTGCCGGTACTCCTGCGTGGCGTGGAACGCCATATTCGCCCTTGATAAAATGAATATCGGAGGGATTAACGCTTGCCATTATGACGCGGATCAGAACCTCACCATCGCCTGGTTCCGGAATATCGACTTCGCGATGCTCCAGATAGGGTGCAAGATCATCGACATAGGGCCCGTCCATTGAACCAGAGTAACCATCGTTAAGGCACACAAGCCCGTGCATCGTTTTTGCCATTGTCTATCCTTAAGGTATCAGTACCACTTTGCCGCTGGCCTTGCGGTCATGAATATATTCTAGTGCTTTGGCCGCTTCTTCCAGTTTGAAGGGCTTTTCGATCAGCGGCTTAATACTGCCATCCATATACCAGCCAAACAGCTCATTCATGTTCTCACCATAAACCTGTGGCTCGCGTTGTGTAAAGGAACCCCAGAAAACGCCAACCAGGCTTGCGCCCTTTACAAGCGCAAGATTGATCGGGAACTTCGGAATATCCCCATCAGCAAACCCGACCACTAACAAACGACCATTCCAGTTTATCGCGCGCGAGCAGGCATGGAATACGTCCCCACCGACAACCTCAAAAATTACATCTGCCCCTTTGCCATCCGTTACTGCCTTAAGATTGTCCTTAAGGTTGTCATAGCCAAGGGTTTGGTCTGCGCCGTTGTCAGCGCAGATTTGGCGTTTTTGTTCTGTTGATGCAATTGCAATAACGTTTGCGCCCATTGCCTTGCCGATCTGCACGGCTGCTAGTCCAGTAAGGCCAGACGCTCCGGTGACAGCAAGGGTTTCTCCGGGCTTTAACTGGCCCCGCTGTTTTAATGCATGATGAGCCGTTCCATAGCCACACATCAGGGCTGTGACTTCTGCTGCATCTGCCCCATGAGGAATTGGCATAACAACATTCTTGTGTGCTTTGACCTTTTCCGCAAAGGCGCCGGTCGATGTGATTGCCGCGACGCGGTCTCCTTCTTTGAAACCTGAATCAGTACCGGCAGCAGAAATTGTTCCAGCCAGTTCCATGCCCGGCACAAACGGTGTTGGTGGTTTGACCTGATAAAGGCCCTGAACCAGCAAACCATCGGGAAAGTTCACACCTATCGCCTCAGCATTAATCACAACTTCCTTTGCGCCCGGTTTTGGGTCATCCTGTTCAACCATTTTGAGATTGGCAATTAGGCCAAATTCTTCGCAGACTATTGCTTTCATGTTTGTTTCCAGACCGGAGCTGCGCTCCTCTATGCCTCTTGTTTGTTTCCCGTTCGCGCTGCCGCTTTCCGCGCCTTTTGTTGGGGTTACATCCGTTCCTGTGTATATTTTTTCAGTTCAGCTCTGGCGACTTGACGGCGGTGAACGGCATCAGGTCCATCTGCAAGGCGAAGTGTACGAACACCCTTCCATGCGCGTGCTAAAGTTAGATCCTGAGAAATCCCCTGAGCGCCATGCAACTGGATGGATTCATCAATTACCTTCAAGGCCATCAGTGGTGCAGATACTTTAATCGCACTAATCCAAGGTGCCGCGGCTCGCGCATCCCCCTGATCCATCATCCATGCAGCCTTCAGGCAAAGCAGACGATTTTTTTCGATCTCCATGCGTGCATCCGCAATGATATCAAAATTAGCCCCAAGCATGGCAAGTGGTTTGCCAAACGCTTCTCTGCGCACGGAGCGCTGGCACATCAGTTCAAGCGCGCGCTCAGCCTGGCCAATCGCCCGCATGCAATGGTGAATACGCCCCGGCCCCAGGCGTCCTTGCGAAATTTCAAATCCTCTGCCTTCGCCCAACAACAAGTTAGAAGCGGGAACCCGCACATCTTTGAACCTGATATGCATATGGCCATGGGGCGCATCGTCCATGCCATAAACTTCCATTGCGCGGAGCACTTCAATTCCTTTTGTATCTGCCGGCACCAAAATCTGACTGTGCTGCTGATGCTTTGGTCGGTTTTCATCAGGTGAGTTCACCATCACGATATAAATTGCACAGCGTGGATCACCGGCACCGGAAGACCACCATTTTTCACCATTGAGGACGTATTCGTCTCCATCGCGTTCACAGCGTAAGGAAATATTTGTTGCATCGGAAGAAGCAACATCCGGCTCGGTCATCAGATAGGCAGAGCGAATCTCGCCTTCCAGAAGTGGCTTCAGCCACTTTTCCTTATGTTCGTCGGTACCATAGCGTTCAAAAACTTCCATATTGCCGGTATCAGGCGCATTGCAGTTAAACACTTCCGCCGCCAGATGGGATTTGCCCATTTCCTCTGCAAGATACGCGTATTCAACGGTAGTCAATCCATATCCTCGTTCGGAATCGGTAAGCCAGAAATTCCAAAGCCCGCGCTTTTTTGCAATTTCCTTCAATCCTTCGAGAATTTCCTTTTGCCGTGGGGTATGCTGCCAGCGATCACCAACATCAACTTCTGCTAAATATTCTTCGTCCAGAGGCAGAATTTCTTCGGTAATCATTTGCACAACCTGTGCATGAATAGGTTTCAAGCGCTCGGTCATGCCGAGGTCCATCGCGGTTGTTGTTGAGTTGGATTGCATCAAATTTCCCTTTACGTTCACGTCAATTGTTGAGCCTGGTACGATTTTCGAATAATAAGATGCTCTGACGACTTGAGATTATTGCAGTTTTATACCTTAAACGGTCAGATATTAACACTGCAGACGAGGAGACATATGGGAATTTTCGAGGAATTATTTTCACTTGAAGGAAAGACTGCGCTTGTAACTGGAGCTGCGACCGGCATTGGCAAGATGGCTGCTAGTGGTTTATTGCAAGCAGGATGCGATGTGCTAATCGCTTCACGCAAACTTGATGCCTGTGAAGCTTCCGCTTCTGAACTAAATGCCATGGGCGCAAGCGGCAAGGCCATAGCATTTGCTGGCGATGTAAGCACCGAGGAAGGCGTTCTTGATATTGTAGAACAAGTCAAAGCCCGGACTGAAAAATTGCATATTCTGATAAATAATGCTGGCACTAGTTGGGGTGAGGAGATTGATAAATTTCCTTATCAGGCCTGGTCTAAGGTTATGGACGTTAATGTTACGGGTCTGTTTCATTTAACCCAGCAATTGTTGCCGATGCTGGAGACAAGTTCTAGCAATGCAGATCCAGGACGGGTTATCAATCTGGGATCCGTTATGGGAAAAGCTGCAATTGGGGATGGGGCCTATTCGTATGCTGCATCCAAGGCGGCAGTACATCACATAACCAAAATCATGGCGCGCGAACTGGCCGACCGACACATCACATTCAATGCCTTTGCGCCGGGGCCGTTTCAAAGCAAGATGACTGCGTTTGCTACTGCAACTGACGAGATGTCAGCCCATGTTGGAAAAGGCGTTCCGCTTGGCCGGATTGGAACGGCGGAAGATATTGCCGGCGCCACGCTTTATCTTTGTGGCAAGGGTGGGGCATATGTTACGGGTGTTGTCCTGTCGTTGGATGGCGGCATTCATTTAAACCCGGAAAAAGATCTATTTGGGAGGAGCCGATAAATGAGCGAGAAAATTACGATTGCAGATTACATTGCGCAGGCGGGTAGTATGCACAAGACGTCAGACTGGGTCACAGTCGATCAGGAACTGATAAACAAATTTGCAGATGCTACGCATGACCATCAGTTCATTCATGTGGATGAGCAAAAAGCAAAAATGACGCCGTTTGGCGGCACAATTGCACATGGGTTTTTATCCTTGTCACTGCTTTCGCATTTTGCCGAAACTACCATGCCGCGAATTCAAGGGGCGGTGATGGCAATCAATTACGGGTTTGAGAAAATCCGCTTCCTAATGCCGGTTCCATCAGGATCACGGGTTCGTGGTCATATGAAAGTGGCAGAAGTGACCGAGCGTGAGCCAGGGCAATATCTGACCCGCTATGAAGTATCCATAGAAATTGAAGGCAATGACAAACCTGCCCTTATTGCTGAGTGGCTGGGACTAACAATCGTACAAGGATAATAAAATTAATGACTATTTCATTTGAAGGCCAGGTGGCGATTGTCACCGGCGCAGGCAACGGGCTTGGCAAAAGTCATGCATTGGAACTGGGACGCCGCGGTGCCAAGGTTGTCGTCAATGATTTTGGTGGCGCGCGCGATGGTACGGGCGGATCGCTTTCTCCTGCCGAGGAAGTTGTCCAAGAAATCGTGGATGCAGGCGGCGAAGCCATGGCCAACGGAGCCAATGTGGCCGATTTTGCGCAATGCGAGCAGATGGTGGCTGATGCGCTTTCCAAATGGGGCCGCATTGATGTGTTGATTAATAACGCCGGAATTCTGCGTGATAAGTCTTTTGGCAAACTGGAAATGAGCAACTGGAATATGGTTGTTGATGTTCATCTTAATGGTTCGGCAAATTGCTCGCGTGCGGTCTGGAGCGTCATGAAGGAGCAGAATTACGGTCGAATTCTAATGACCACCTCTACCTCCGGGATATACGGCAATTTTGGGCAGGCAAATTATGGGGCCGCTAAACTGGGCCTCGTGGGATTGATGAACACACTTTGCATTGAAGGCGCGAAAAACAACATTCACATCAATTGCATTTCTCCGACCGCGGCTACCCGGATGACGGAAGATATTTTAACTGCGGACATGCTGGAAAAGCTTAATCCAAAATTCGTGACACCGGCAGCGGTTTTTCTGGTTAGCAACGATGCGCCCAACCACACGGTCATGTTTGCCGGTGCTGGTAGCTACACAACAATGCAGATTAGCGAAAGTGCAGGCATGCATCTACCGGAAGAAAACCGGAATGCAGAAGGCATTGCAGAAAATTTTGCAACAATTTCAGACATGTCCAATCGGGATGTTTTTTATTCCGGTACAGAGCATGTCGTTAAAGTAGTGAAGATGGCTGAGTAGGATTGTTGGTTTAGTGTCTAAGTCGCGCGTGATTGCCATTGCAGAGACCGTGGGATCAGTTCTTGCGATGGCTTATGCTTTATTGATAGCGTCCAATACCGGCAATGAAATTCTTGGATTCACACTATTGTTAATCTCGGCATTCCTTTTTGCTGTGTGGGGATATCTGGATCGACGCTGGGCATTCTTTGCATTGCAGTTCTTTTATGCCACATCTGCTATCATTGGACTTGTTCGCTGGAGTTAGGGTCGCGATACCTATTTAATAAATAAAGTCATTAGGACAGGAAGAAATCATGAGATCAGCAGTTATTGTATCGACCGCCCGCACCCCGATTGGCAAGGCCTATCGCGGCGCATTCAATGATACTCAGGCGCAGGCTTTGGGTGGCCATGCCATTTCCCATGCGGTTGAACGTTCCGGTATAGACAGGAAAGAAATTGAAGATGTCGTGATGGGTGCTGCCCTGCAACAAGGATCGACAGGAACCAATACTGCGCGTCAATGCGCCTTGCGGGCAGGGTTACCAACTTCGGTTGCTGGAATGACAGTTGATCGTCAATGTTCAGCTGGTTTGATGGCGATTGCGACTGCCGCCAAACAGATCATTGCCGATGGTATGACCGTAACGGTTGGTGGTGGACTTGAATCGATTTCCCTGGTGCAAAACGAAAAAATGAATACACATCGCCTGGTTGATCCGTGGCTGATGGAAAATGTTCCTGCAACTTATATGTCCATGATTGAGACAGCAGAAATTGTTGCCGAGCGATACGGTATTACCCGTGATCAGCAAGATGAATTTGCGCTGATGTCACAACAGCGTACCGCTGCTGCCCAGGCTGCTGGAAAGTTAAACGATGAAATCGCGCCGATGAAAACTTCTATGAAAGTGATGGACAAGGAGACAAAGGAAATCTCCGACGTAGATGTCACAATCGAAATGGACGAAGGCAATCGCCCGTCTACTACGCTTGAAGGCCTTCAAGGTTTAAACCCGGTATTCAAGGGTGGTCAGCAGGTCAAGGAAGGCCAGTTTATTACAGCTGGAAATGCGTCGCAGCTTTCCGATGGTGCTTCTGCCAGCGTGCTGATGGAAGAAAAAGAAGCAGAAAAACGCGGTCTTGAGCCACTTGGTATTTATCGCGGCATGGCGGTTGCGGGTTGCGATCCTGATGAAATGGGAATTGGACCGATCTTCGCTATCCCCAAACTTTTAAAAGCCAATGGCCTAAAGATTGACGATATCGATCTTTGGGAATTGAACGAAGCGTTTGCCAGCCAGTGTATTTATTGCCGTGACAAACTGGGCATCAATCCGGATATTTACAATGTCAATGGCGGTGCAATTTCCATTGGCCATCCCTATGGAATGTCCGGTGCGCGGATGACCGGTCACGCTCTTATCGAGGGTAAACGCCGTGGTGCTAAATATGTTGTGGTTACCATGTGTATCGGTGGAGGGCAGGGCGCCGCTGGTCTGTTTGAAGTTGCTTGAAACCAACCAAGACACTCACAAAAAGCATGAAGCGTACCCAGGCACATACAAACGATTTATGAAACGCTGTGACATTCGGTAACGCAAACTGGATTGCGCTGTTGGCCAAGCCTAGAATTGTTACAGTTACGTGATAGGGTATTGGTTAGCGTCGCCAAAAAAGGCGACGTTCATCTAGCCGGAATGCTGCCCAGCAACACGTCCGGAGAAAATGCATCCGCCAAGAAATGTTCCTTCCAGAGAATTGTAGCCGTGATAACCACCTCCGCCAAAGCCTGCCACTTCTCCTGCAGCATAAAGACCTGGGATCGCGCCGCCATTCTTGTCCAGGACTTGGCTTTGCAAGTTGGTATGCAATCCACCAAGCGTCTTGCGCGTGACTATATGTAATTTTACGGCTATCAGCGGGCCGGAAGCAGGATCAAGAATTTTATGTGGTTTTGCTGTCCGGATCAGTTTATCGCCTAGATAATTGCGTGCTGAGCGGATTGCCGTAACCTGTGCATCTTTGGTGAAGGGGTTATCGATTTCCCGGTCGCGGGCTTCGATTTGTTGTTTGAGGCGTTCATATTGTATCAGTCCGCCGCCGGCTACCTGGTTCATACCATCTACGAGACTTTTAAGGTCTTCGCGGACGACAAAGTCTTCACCCTTTTGTTTGAAGGCTTCAACCTGTGGCGTTGCCCCGCTACCAAGGCGTGACTTTAAGACTTCTATCCATTTCTTTGAGGTCAGGTCGGGGTTTTGCTCTGATCCGGACAGTGCAAATTCCTTCTCAATTATTTTTTGTGTCAGGACAAACCAAGAGTAATCATAACCGGTTGAGAGAATTTCCTTTAAGGTTGAGAGTGTATCGAAGCCGGGCAGGTTTGGCGCGTTGAAACGGTTTCCTTCAGCATCGAACCACATTGAAGAGGGACCCGGCAATATACGAATGCCATGGGCTGGCCAGATTGGATCAAAATTTCGAACCCCTTCGGTATAATGCCACATCCGATCTTCGTTGATTGCCGAACCGCCTACCTTTTTTGTGATATCGATCATGCGTCCATCCACATGGGCGGGAACACCTGCGATCATGGTTTCAGGTGCATTGCCGAGGCGTTTGGTCGGCCATTGTTTTTTCACCTGTTCGATATTTCCGCCAATGCCGCCGGATGTAACCAACACACTTGCAGCGCGATACTCAAAATCGCCAATGACTTCACGCGAAGTTTTTTGACCGCGTTCCACATTGGCGGGTTCCAGCACCTCTCCGCTTACTCCCTTTACCGCGCCGCCTTCCACGATCAACTTGGAAACCTGATGGCGTGACTTGAAGGTAAGCAGTCCTTTCTTTTGCATTTCCATGGCGTGATCTACAAAAGGTTCGATAACTCCAGGCCCGGTACCCCAGGTGATATGAAACCGTGGAACCGAGTTGCCATGCCCATCAGCCAGCGAACCCCCGCGCTCTGCCCAGCCAACGACCGGGAACCAGCGCATGCCTAGATCATACAGCCATGAACGCATTTCGGTGCTGGCAAAATCAAGATATTTCTCAGCCCATTTCCTTGGCCAATAATCTTCCTCGCGATCAAACTGTGCAGAGCCCATCCAGTCTTGATAGGCAAGGTCATAACTGTCGCGAACCCGCAGACGGCGTTGTTCAGGTGTATCGATCATGCAAAGACCGCCCAGCGACCAGAAGGCCTGACCCCCGATGAAGTTTTCCGGTTCCTGGTCTAACAAAAAAACCTTTTTCCCACGAATGGTAAGTTCATGGGTTGCAACCAGTCCGGCAAGGCCTGCTCCAATTACGATTGCGTCTGCGGTTTCTGCCATTTGTATTTCCTTTTGCATGGATTGAGCGGATGCGATGGATCCAAGGCTCGCCAAATTATAAGATCAGCGTTCGGTAAGCTTTAGTTCGATCCTGCGATTGCGCGCGCGCGCCTCATCTGTGCCCTGATTGTCAATTGGTTGAAATTCGCCAAAGCCAGCTGCGACCAGCCGCTCGGCGGGAATGCCTTGTGTTATGAAATAGCGAACCACAGACATGGACCGCTCAGAGGACAATTCCCAATTATCCTTTATCTCACCGCTGCCGGAAAGCGGGATGTCGTCGGTGTGCCCGTCAACACGCAACACCCAGTTTATGTCATCTGGTATTTCAGAGCCAATTTCGATCAATGCATTGGCTACTTGCAGCATTTGCTCCTTGCCGCTGATATTGAGGTCAGCACCACCAGAGGTAAAAAGAACCTCGGATGGAAAGACAAACCTGTCACCGACAATGCGAATATCTGCGCGGCCTCCGAGGATTTCACGCAATCGCCCAAAAAAGTCTGAGCGATACCGGTTAAGTTCCTGAACCCGTTGTGCAAGGGCAACGTTTAGCCGTTTGCCCAGATCGGCGATTTTGGTTTGGCTTTCGCGATCCCTGTCCTCCGAAGCATCAAGCGCATCTTCCAATGCAGCAATCTGACGGCGCAAGGCAGAAATCTGCTGGTTTAAAAGTTCCACCTGGCTAAGTGCACGGCGGCTGATCTGCTTTTCCTCATCAATTTGCGTGCTGAGAGCGCCAATCTTTGCTTCCGTTTCCTCGGTATTGTTGCTTCCAGAAGCGAGCAATTCTTCTAAACGATTACGATCACTTTCATTGGAGATTAGGGACGCCTCCAGTGTTGCGACTGTATCCTCCAGCTCCTGTTGGTTGGAACGTTCAAGTGCAAGCAGGGCGGTGAGTTCATCGATCTGCGAATTCAACCTGTTTAGCACGGCATCCTTGCCGGTAATTTCTTGGCTTAAGAGAAATTGGGCCAGTACAAAAACCGACAAAAGAAACATAATTGCCAGCAAAAGGGTTGCTAGGGCATCCACAAATCCTGGCCAATAATTGACACTTCGTTCGCGATATCTGCTTCGTGCAACTGACATGAGGTTCTAGGGTTTTGACGCTTTTTCAAAAAATGTATTCAGTTTTTGCATCAAATCCATCATTTCCTTTTGCTGAATTGCCTGTTGCTGCAATTGCTTGCGTGTTAGTTCCTGCTCGCTTCGCATATGGCGTACCATTTGCTGAATGCTTCCAACCAACCCGGCGAGGACTTCATTGCTCTTTGATCCATCGGAAGTGGACAGTTTACGGTTCATTTGTTCCAACTGTGTCCGAACATCCCCCTCGCCAGCGCGAATTGATGAACCAATATCTGATGTGGTGTCAGTGACTGAGGTAAGCCAATTTTCAAGTTCTGTGTAAAACCGGGTTTGCGCACGACCGGCTTGTAGGTCCAGAAACCCAAGAACCAGAGATCCTGCAAGACCAAACAAGGACGAAGAAAACGCGGTGCCCATACCTTCAAGTGGTGTTCTGAGGCCTGCCTTTAAAGCATCAAGCACATCATTTGCATTGCCTGAACCTGGATCCAATGACTGGATTGTATCACCGATTGAGCCAATAGTTTGAAGCAGTCCCCAGAAAGTACCAAGTAGGCCAAGAAACACCAAAAGCCCGATCAGGTAACGGGAAATATCCCGGCTCTCATCGAGGCGGTTGCCTATCGAATCAAGAATTGACCGCATCGACAGAGTAGAAATACTCATCTCTTCCCGGCTTTGTCCGAGCAGGGCTTTCATTGGTGCAAGGAGAACCGGTTCGCGACCAATATCCAGGTCTGGATTACCGCTTCTAAACGCATTGACCCAGCGAACTTCCGGTATCAACCTGATAACTTGAACAAGGGCGAGTAATATCCCGACAATCAAAACACCGATGATTAGCCCATTCAGTCCTGGATTGGTTTCAAACGCAGATAAAATCTGGCGATACAAAACCGCAACAAGAAACCCTACGATAATCAGAAAGATCACCATGCTCAGTAAAAATAGACTTGGATTAGACAGTCTATGGGGATCGAATTCCCGCGCCACTTCATAACCTCCCAAATATGATTTCCAGCTCGAAAAACGGTTATGCTCAGAATTAAACTGTTCTTTGCCAGATGAAAAGGTTTACTTCAGGTCGTTTCACCAACCTATTGAATCGTATCAAAAGTGACATGCTCTAAGTCTTGACCGACTGCACCAAATCACCAAGCTGGCGGAATATGGCTTCATTGCCGGCTACGATAGTATTGGTATCAAACATAGCATTGCCGCCTGATAGATCGCCCACATAACCACCCGCTTCCTTGATCAATATAATACCTGCTGCAAAATCCCAGGCTTGCGGGCCGCGCTGCCAGGTAGCGTCGAGCCGGCCGCTGGCGATGTATGCAAGATCAAGAGCGGTTGAACCGGTACAACGCACGCCGGTCGTTTCACGCATAACCGCTGCCTGCTCCAAAAGTGCGCGTTTATGTCCGGTTCGTCCAAGGGTTGGTATATGGGTCGAAACCAGAGACATGTTCAGTTCCCGGCGCGCCGATACCCGGCATCGCGTATCATTTGCAAATGCACCTTGTCCGCGTTCAGCGACAAACAGTTCATCGGTTATAGGATTATAGATAACCCCTGCGACGATCTCGCCTTCACGTTCCAGCGCAATGGAACTACAAAAATGAGGCATTCCGTGCATGAAATTATGCGTGCCATCAAGTGGATCAATGATCCAGCGGTTTTGCGGATCCTGCCCTTTGATCTCGCCACCTTCTTCCATCAGGAAGCCGAATTTGGGGCGTGCCTTATAGAGTTCCGAGCGGATAATTTTTTCTGCTCTCAGATCAGCACTGGTTACGAAGTCGCCGGGTCCTTTAATAGAAACCTGAAGGTTTTGAACTTCTCCAAAATCGCGTGCCAGTGAACGCCCTGCCTGAAAGGCTGCATTTGTCATTACGTTTAAAAGGGCGGAACGGGCCAATACATATTCTCCAGAAACAGCAGATGCGGCGCGGTAATCCTAGTCTGCGCGGCGGATATATTCGATTGCGTTTGTATCAACCACAATGCGTTCGCCAGCCTCAATAAACGGTGGCACCATAACGCGTACGCCATTTTCCATTACAGCTGGCTTATAGGATGAAGAAACGGTTTGTCCTTTGACCACCGGATCAGCCTCGGTGATCTCAAGGGTAACTTGATCCGGTAATTTAATGCCGATCGGCTTTTCTTCATAAAGTTCCACAGCAACGCTCATTCCGTCTTGCAAGAATGCCGAGCGATCACCAACGAAGTCCTTTTGAAGCTCTAGTTGCTCGTAGCTCTCCATATCCATGAAAACAAGCGACTCGCCTTCTGAATAAAGGTATTGAAAATCTTTTTGCTCGAGGCGAACCTTCGTTACAGTTTCTGAAGCCCGAAACCGCTCATTGTGCTTTGAACCGTCTAGGAGGTTGCGTAATTCAACCTGATTAAATGCACCACCCTTGCCTGGTTTTACTGCATTTGTCTTGACCGCAACCCAAAGAGAAGCCTTGTGCTCAATCACGTTGCCTGGCTTGATTTCATTGCCATTTATTTTCATGTCAGACTTGGGCTACGAACGCCCATCCTTATTGATAAATTTCCGGAATTGAGGTCCCTTGAACATAAAAGCGGAACAATGGCAAGTTTGAAATGAGTTCAGATGTTATTGAAGGCTCAGTTCTTTTGCGCTGGAAGGCCAACGATCAGCTTCTTTAACAGCTTTATTTCTTTCTTCTTTTGAAAGAGCATTGAGATAAAAATCTAGCTGAGGATCCCGGCGTCCGGCTCTATTCGCGATAATGTGCCATTTTGCTCCCGCAACCGGATCCGCTTTTGTTCCTATGCCTTCAAAAAGCATATGGGAGAGACGGTTTTGAGCGATAGCATTGCCGTTGCCTGCAGCGAGCCTGAACCATCGCAAAGCCTGTTTGTTATCTTTTTCAATATACTCAGCCTTAAGGAGTTCAATGCCCAACTCTACCTGGGCAGTGTCATGACCGTCGGCGGCTGCGCGTTTGAGGTAAGCAATAGCGCGTTTCATGTCATTGATGCCAGTTGCAAGCCCTTCCCGGTAAATTGCAGCCAGCGCATAAACTGCATCGGTTACTCTGTTTTCTGCAGCACGTTCATACAGCGGCAATGCTATGCGATAGGTTGCGCTTGTAGGGCGTTGATCAATCAGGTGATTGGCATAGTTGAACTGGGCAAGTGGATGTCCTGCTTCTGCAGCTTCCTGCAAATATTGAACGCCAAGTTCAAGATCGCGGCTTATGTTCGTGCCTTTGATTAATTTCATACCGTAGACAAATTGTGCTTCGCGATTTTTTGCTTCTGCTGCCAGAGCATACCAGGAAGCAGATTCCTTTGGGTCTCGAGCAATTCCCAGCCCCTTGTCATAGAGTTCGGCAATCAAGGTCTGGGCTGCTGCATCGCCATTTTGTGCGCGCGGCAGAGCGAGTTGAAAAGCTGTGAGATACCAGCCCCGTTGATATGCTCCATAAGCCATGTCTATCGGTGAACGCGTTTGAGGTTGATCAGCCTCGTTATTTCTCAACTCACCGGGGGACATTCTTTCTTCAATATCGGAAGTCTGATTTTCAGACGCAAGAGAATAACCGCTAAGCGCCAAAATGAGCAGAAAAGCAAGTGTCCCCCTCATGCATTGGCCTCTTCAAACCTTGGTGCTTCCGCGTCAAGTCGCGCATTTAGCTCTTGGAGTATTGCGACCGGTTCCGCATCGTCTGAAAATAGTACAGACTCAATTGCAATAAAATCAGCACCGGTTCTTGCGCAGTCCATTACGCTGTCGATTGTATTTCCGGCCATCATCACGCATGGGATTTCGATGACACCGGACCACCATTCGGCGATCTCAAAATCCTTTGGGTGTGGCTTTTTTCTTTTGCCGTCACCAGGAGAGCCAAAAAAAACAAAGTCAGGTTTTGATTCTCCCGCAATCATTGCAGCATCGCGGGTTTTAAGTCCGCCACATCCGATAATGTGTTTTGGGCTAAACTTCTTTATCGCTTCTGAAAGTGATGCGGCATTTTCGGTAATCATCAATCCATCCGCACCACTTCGACCAAGAACCTGAGTGTCGTCTGCGATCAAGGCTGCTATATCGGTTGCCTGTATTTTAGGCACCCATTTTTCACAATAGGTCGCGTAATTTTGGGCGGTTGCCTCACCGGGATAAAGAATGCAACTTGCAATTAAACCTGTATTAGCAAGTGCAATAATGTCTAGGTCCTGAAAACGGTCAGGACTTAGAGTCAGAATCAATTGGCATCGATCTATTTTTGACGTCAAAGCTTTGGCCTCGGAGATTTTTGCAATTTTAAATTGTGTTTATCCGGTGCCGCTATTTTGCGGAAATTTCAAGGCATTTGATAAATTGAACAGGTTTCAAATGCTGGAACTTTCAAACGCAGTTAATTGAGTTCGTCTTGCGAGAGTTCCTGTATTCGGTCTTTAAGCTGGAGTTTTTTGCGTTTCAGGTCATTAACCTCAACTTCATCTACTGCTGCGCTCATTAATAGATGCTGTATTTGGTCATCCAGATCCCTGTGCCTCGATTTAAGGGAATTGATATGTGACTGAATAGTCATTCGTATCTCCTTTTAATTTCCGCCACCAAACCAAATCAGGTTACACGAAAATTGCGGCAAGTTGAAGTTTACAGCATTATGAACTTCGTGCTGTTGGTAAACTGTGGATGAACAGTTGCATCATACGGTCAATCTGTTAGGTATCGCGCTTCATTTTTACTGGTTCGATTATTGGGGTATCCGTATGGTAAGGCAAACGGGGGATGTTGCGGTTATTATGGGAAGTCAGTCCGACTGGGATACAATGCGCCATACGGTGAAGGTCCTTGAAGAACTGGATATTTCCTATTCCACGAAAATCGTGTCTGCTCATCGTACACCTGATCGATTGGTAAGTTTTTCCAAAAGTGCAAAACAAGTGGGTTACAAAGTTATTATCGCAGGCGCGGGTGGCGCGGCACATTTGCCAGGCATGGTAGCTTCCATGACGGCGCTTCCGGTTTTGGGAGTGCCCGTACAATCCAAAGCGTTGAGTGGTCAGGACAGCCTTTTATCAATTGTGCAAATGCCAGCTGGTGTTCCGGTTGGTACTCTTGCGATTGGTCAGGCTGGGGCAACCAATGCCGCAATTTTAGCAGCTTCCATCCTGGCAATAAGTGATGATGTACTGGCTGAGCGCCTGGACACTTTTCGCAAGGCTCATACTGATGCGGTTGCTGAAACGCCAAAGGACACAATCTAGTGGCGGCGTTGCAACCTGGTGCCACGATTGGAATATTGGGTGGCGGTCAACTGGGCCGGATGCTTGCAATGGCTGCGGCAAAACTGGGGTTCCGCACACTTGTGCTTGATCCGCAGGAAAATTCTCCTGCTTTTCAGGTTTCAACGGATTTTTTAATCGCTGATTATACCGATAACAAGGCACTTGATGAATTTGTTGACCGGTGTGATGTGGTAACCTATGAATTTGAAAATGTTGATGTTTTTGCCATCAGAAGCTTACAGAAAAGGGTTCCGTGTTATCCTGGGCCAGAAGCACTGAAAGTAAGTCAGGACCGGCTGATTGAGAAGAGCTTTATTAATGACCTCAACATAGCAACCGCCCCATTCACTGTCATCGACACTCGATCAGATCTGGAGCAGGCACTTTCCGTAGGTAATGGTGTTGGAATACTAAAAACCCGACGATTTGGGTATGATGGAAAAGGGCAAGTTCGTCTCTCTCCCGATAAACCGGAGCGTTTGGAACACGCCTTTGAAATTATCGATACGGCACCTTGTATCCTGGAGGGACTGGTCGATTTTGAGCGTGAAATATCCGTCATCGCTGCACGATCAATAGATGGCGATATCCAGCTTTACAATCCGGCTGAGAATGTTCACCAAGATGGAATATTGAAAACTTCCACCGTGCCGGCTGATATCTCGGTTGAAAGCACCAATATAGCTCAAGCAATGGTGGAAAAACTGATTACGGCTCTCGACTATGTGGGTGTGATGGGGATTGAGTTTTTCGTGACATTAGATGACGAACTGATGATCAATGAATTTGCACCTCGGGTTCATAACTCCGGCCATTGGACTGAGGCGGCGTGTGTTGTTTCACAATTTGAACAGCATATCAGAGCAGTTTCCGGCATGACACTTGGAAATCCTGTTCGCCATAGCGATTGCTATATGGAAAATCTGATAGGCTCTGAAGCTAAAAACGCGACAGAAATTGCCACTCGTTCCAACACAATGTTGCATCTATACGGTAAGGCGGAAATTCGCGAGGGGCGTAAAATGGGACATTTTACGACACTTACTTAAAAAACAGGCCCCAAATAGCTAAGAATCACCGCAAAATTTTGTTTCGCCCATGGACAAAACGGGATGATTTTGTTACCCCAAGGTCAATCAGCAAATTAGCTTTGCGGAAGCAAGGTTCTTTTGCCTTATCAAATCCATTGAATTAGGGATATCAAACTTGCAAGTACTTGTACGTGACAACAATGTCGATCAAGCGCTAAGAGCGCTGAAAAAGAAGCTGCAGCGTGAAGGTGTTTTCCGCGAGATGAAGCTGCGCAATTTTTACGAGAAGCCATCTGAAAAACGCGCACGTGAGAAAGCTGAGGCGATTCGTCGTACTCGTAAGCTTGCACGCAAAAAAGCTCAGCGCGAAGGTTTGGTTGGCGGCCGCGGCGCTCGCTAAGCGAAACTGGCTCTGTTAATTGGCCGTAAATTTACAATTTAGGTGGTGAGGCAGAACAGCTGCTTCGCCATTTTTTTTACAATGTTAAGTTATAAAGAACAGAATCGGCTCTTTTAATTAATTTAATGGATGCACATAATACGCGACATGAATCAGTGGTTGAACACATTCGGTAGAATAAAGCCTACTGGCCCTGTCACAGCGATTTTTGTTGCGCTGATGATCACTGCCTGTACATCCAGCATTCCGCTGGAGCAAGCGGTAGAGATTGATCCTGCACAGGGTACGCAGGCCAATATCGAATCGCTTACCCAGGTTGTGAACAGTAATCCAAACTCGCCAGAGGCTTATAATGTGCGTGGAACCGCTTACGGGCGAGCGGGCCGAAATCGCCAAGCACTATCGGACTTTACCCGTGCAATCGAATTAAATGGCCGGTTTTATCAAGCCTATGCAAACCGTGCTTTGATTTATCGGCAGATGGGTGATCCTAACAATGCTATTTCAGATTACAGCCGGGCACTGAAAATCAATCCGCAATATGACGATGCGTATATCGGTCGTGGCAATGTCTACCGTTTTGCAGGCAAAACCGATCAGGCTTTGCGTGACTACGAAAGAGCAATCAGGCTTGGAACAACAAATCCTCGTGCATACCATTCACGCGGATTAATCTATCAAGTTGCGGGACGGCAAGATCAGGCGATTGATGATTTCACAACAGCGATATCTCTGGCTCCCAACGCACCTGAACCCTATAATGCGCGTGGCGTTTCCTACCTTGCAACAAACGATATGGAAAATGCCTTGAGTGATATTAATCGTGCTTTGATTCTGGATGATCGATATGCGGAAGCATGGACCAATCATGGTGTGATCTTTGAACAAAAAGGCCAGCGCAAAAAGGCGTTCAAGTCTTATAGCCGTGCCTTTAATCTGGATTCCAAATATGCACCTGCAAAAGAAGGCATGAACCGGACGCGACGGAGTTAGGGTCTATACTCAGTCTAAAAATGCAGAAATTATACGCTCGTTAAATGTTGATATTAATCAAACGCTTTGACGATATCTTCCGTCATTTTCTTTGCGTCGCCCAAAAGCATCATAGTGCCGTCTTGATAAAACAGGGTGTTGTCAATCCCCGCATAGCCGGAGCCCAGCGAGCGTTTCACAAACAGGCAGGTTTTGGCTTTGTCGACATCCAAAATTGGCATTCCATAAATCGGTGAGGTTGGATCATCGCGGGCGGCTGGATTGGTAACATCGTTCGCACCGATCACATAGACAACATCTGCCTGGGCAAATTCGCTGTTAATGTCTTCAAGTTCAAACACCTCATCATAAGGAACATTGGCTTCTGCAAGCAATACGTTCATGTGACCAGGCATGCGTCCGGCGACCGGGTGTATCGCGTATTTTACTTCTACACCTTCTGCCTTGAGCTTATCGGCCAATTCCCTCAGAGAATGCTGTGCTTGCGCTACTGCCATGCCGTAACCGGGGACGATGATAACCTTTCCGGCATTTTTCATTAGGAAGCCCGCGTCATCTGCTGAGCCCTGTTTAACCGTACGGTCTATGCCATCATCACCCGCTGGCCCGGCTGCTTCACCGCCGAAGCCGCCGAGGATCACTGAGATGAACGAACGGTTCATGCCCTTACACATGATGTAGGACAGGATGGCGCCTGAAGAGCCCACCAATGCGCCGGTGATGATCAGTGCAAGGTTTCCAAGCGTAAAGCCGATGCCGGCAGCTGCCCAACCAGAGTATGAGTTGAGCATGGAAACCACGACTGGCATGTCAGCACCACCGATCGGTATGATCAGCAAAATGCCGATCACGAACGATAATATCGCGATCATCCAGAACACTGTTGTATTTTCGGTCTGTACAAATACGATCGAAAGAATGATCAACAAGACAGCAAGGGCAATGTTAATTAAATGCCGTTGAGGTAGCATGATGGGTGCGCCTGACATGCGTCCGTCGAGTTTGGCAAAGGCGATTATTGAACCGGTGAATGTAATCGCACCAATTGCCGCGCCAAGGACCATTTCAATCAGACTTGCTGTCTTGATAGATCCGCCGGACGTGATGCCGAATGCCTCAGGCGCATAAAGTGCTGCTGCTGCAACCATTACAGCTGCAAGACCCACCAGCGAGTGAAAGGCTGCAACCAGTTGCGGCATTGCGGTCATGGGGATACGTTGTGCTATATATGCTCCCGCGCCGCCACCAATTGCCAGGCCTAACAAAATAAGGCCCCATCCGCCGAATGATGGCGCTGCTAGGAACAGGGTAGTTAGGATGGCGATTGCCATGCCTATCATGCCGTAGATATTGCCCTGGCGCGATGTTTCAGGATGCGACAGCCCGCGTAGAGCCATAATGAATAATACGCCGGATACCAGATATAAAAGGGCGGTAAAGTTTTCCATTAAATTTTCCTACCGCTCTTTTTTCTTATACATTGCCAGCATGCGCTGGGTGACGAGGAAGCCGCCGAAGATATTAACCGATGCAAGTATGAGTGCGATAAATCCGAGCATCGTTGCAGTCGTTCCTGCCAACTGAATTCCAACCGCTAAAAGCGCTCCGACGACAATCACAGATGAAATAGCGTTGGTAACCGCCATTAAAGGTGTGTGAAGCGCGGGGGTAACAGACCAAACCACATAATAACCAACAAAAATGGCCATCACAAAAATAGCAAACTGAAAGATAAACGGGTCAATGCCACCTGCAGAAGCAGCTGCAGCAGCACCTGCAACCTCTGGCAGTTTATCAGATGCCATGGCTGCAGCCTCTGAAAGAACTTCCTTAGCTTGCCCTGCAATGGCATCCGCCTGCTCGGCTAACGCCTCGATGCGCTCTAAAAGCGTTTCAGAATTTGTTGCAACGATTTCCGTCGTATCACTCATGATAAGAAACCCTATTTTTCAGTTTTTGCTGCAAGATTGGGATGAACAATCTTACCATCTTTGGTCAGAAGTGTTGCCTGCACCAGCTCATCTTCCCAATTCACATTTAGCGTTTTTGACTCTTTGTCGATCATCGTCTCAAGGAAGGCCAGCAGGTTTTTGGCATATAAAAGTGATGCTGAAGCAGCAATTCTACCTGGCATGTTGAGGTGCCCGATAATCGAAACACCGCCTTTTGCAACAATTTCACCGGCTTTGGCACCTTCTACATTTCCGCCGCGTTCAACCGCAAGGTCGACAATAACGGATCCTGGCGACATGGATTTGACCATTTCTGATGAAATCAGCTTCGGTGCCGGGCGTCCGGGAATGAGCGCCGTTGTTATCACAATATCCTGCTTAGCAATGTGTGTAGAAACAAGCTCTGCCTGTTTTGCCTGATATTCCTTTGACATCTCTTTGGCATAACCACCTGCGGTTTCTGCTTGTTTGAACTCTTCATCCTCAACCGCAACGAATTTGGCACCCAGAGATTCAACCTGCTCTTTAGCTGCAGGTCTTACATCTGTTGCGGAAACGATTGCACCCATTCGGCGGGCGGTTGCAATTGCTTGAAGACCTGCAACACCGGCGCCCATTACAAAGCATTTGGCAGCTGGTACTGTTCCTGCGGCGGTCATCATCATGGGAAGCGCACGGTCATAAACATGTGCCCCATCAATAACGGCCTGATATCCAGCCAGGTTTGCCTGGGATGAAAGAACATCCATGGACTGTGCACGGGTTATCCGCGGCATGAATTCCATGGAAAATGCAGAAACTCCCGCTTTTGCAAGGGCATCGATTTCCTTTTCATTGCCGTACGGGTCCATTGTTGCAAGTACGAGTGCACTTTTTTTGTAGGCTTTGGCTTCCGCAGGCGTAGGGCGCATAACTTTTAAGATGCAATCGGCTTTTTCAGCAGATTTCAATGTGCCAATTTTCGCGCCAGCGGCCTCGAATGCGGAATCTGGAATACGCGAGGCAATACCAGCGCCTTTTTCGATACTAACCTCGGCACCATGACCGACAAGTTTTTTGACCGTATCCGGCGAGGCAGCAACGCGGGTTTCGTTTTCCCGGCTCTCTTTTGGAACAAATACCAGCATACAATGCCCCCAAGCACCCTAGGTCCTGACCCTAGTAACATAAAATTCTATAATGAAGATGGTATAGTGTTCGCTGATCAGAAATCAACATTTTGCGCACGCTTCTTACCGTTCAGGCTGTTTGTCCGCGCAATAACACTGGCTCAATCAAATAAATTTACTTGTTCAAATGAAAAAATAGCAAGCTACCATAAGGATAAGGAACAAAATTGAGCCGCCTAAAAGGCCTCCACCACCGAAAAAACCAAATGCCATTGAAATTAAGAGAACTACGCAAGCCGCCGTTGTCCAGATGCTAAATTTTAAAAAGCCATCATAAGTGCGTTCGTGCTCAGTATAATCCATCGCGTTCGCAGGTGCTTTTTGCTGTGCTTTTTTCGCCATATTGACTTACTCCGAAGATTCCTTGCCGCGCGCGGGCATCGGTTATTCCATTAAATTTGCTTAAACACTATCAGCTGGTCCGTTGCAATGAAAACCTGTTGCCGTTTGTATCAACGCAATCCAGCCGGTTTGGATCTGGTTTTGAGCAATTTGCCTCTCCAACATTACCAGATACCAATCCGTTCCATTTTATTTGTACCCGGTCTTCTGCAAGTGCAATATATTCGCCCTGGGAAATAACACCGCCAGTATCGTTTGCAATCGCTCTGAAGGAACCATTTCTGAGTTCAGCAACATATACACCATCACTTGAAGCCCAATTGCCATTCAAAAGTGGAGGACCGGCTGGTTCATCGTTTATACTGCAGCCCGTCAATACTGCAAAAACAGCCAGGCTACCTACCACAATGCTGATTTTTCTGTCTGAAATAGCTGCCATTTCAGTTCACCTCTTAACGCCGTACTCAGTTTTTTGTCAAAAAACACAAAATTATGGGTCAATCAACCGGGATTGATTTGCTTTAAGTGATTTGATCAAGAGATTCTAACTCGTCAATCATATTGGAAATCACCGATAAACCTTTGTTCCAGAAAGCCGGATCACTGGCGTCTAAGCCAAAGGGTGCGAGCAATTCACTGTGATGTTTTGATCCGCCTGCACGCAGCATATCAAAATATTTCTGCTGAAACCCCTCTTCAGCATTTTGATAAACCGCATACAGAGAATTAACCAGGCAGTCTCCGAATGCATAGGCATAGACATAAAATGGGGAATGAATGAAATGAGGGATATACGACCAGTAGGGTCGATAATCATCGCCAAAACGGAAGGCTGGACCAAGACTTTTTGTCTGAATTGAAAGCCATATATCGCCCAGATCATCACTTGTCAGTTCGCCATTTCTGCGGGCTTCGTGGACTTCACGCTCGAACAGATAAAATGCAATCTGGCGTACTACAGTATTGAGCATGTCCTCAACTTTTTGTGCGATCATGGCCTTGCGGTCTTCTGCTGTCTGGCACTTTGAAAGCAGGGACTGAAACGTTAGCATTTCACCAAATACACTTGCAGTTTCTGCAAGGGTCAAAGGCGTTTGAGCCATTAATGCGCCTTGCTCAGCGGCCAATACCTGGTGCACGCCGTGGCCAAGTTCATGGGCAAGGACCATTACATCGCGGGGCTTGCCTTGATAATTTAACAAAACATATGGGTGGGCAGATGGCACTGTGGGATGGGAAAAGGCTCCCGGAGATTTACCGGGCCTAATAGGTGCATCAATCCAGTTATTGGCAAAAAACCGATCTGCAATTTCTGCCATTTCGGAAGAAAAGTTACCATAGGCATCCAAAACGGTGTTTCTTGCGTCTGGCCACGCGATAGGCGTTTCAACACGATTTGGCAAAGGTGCGTTTCGGTCCCAATGCTCCATGACATCCAAGCCAAGCCATTTGGCTTTGAGTTGGTAGTAGCGGTGTGAAAGCGTTGAAAATGCATCTTCCACTGCACCTGTCAGGGCGTTTACAACTTCTCGTTCAACACGGTTTGCCAAATGGCGGGAGTCCGCAATATCCTCAAATCCGCGCCAGCGGTCTGATATTTCCTTGTCTTTTGCAAGAGTGTTGGTGATCAGGGTGAAAGTGCGTGAATTGGCAGACAAAACGCGCGAAATTTCATTCGCACCCATTTCACGCGTTTTCCTGTCCTTATCCTGAAGCAGGTTCAATGCAGGTTCGATGGTGACGGTTTCGCCATTGATGTCAAAATCCAATGACGACATGGTCTCATCAAATAAACGGTTCCAGGCCGCGCGGCCGGTTACAGATTTTTCGTGGAAAACCTGTTCCAGTGCATCATCAAGTTGATAGGGCTTATCCTGGCGCAGATCAGAAAGCCAGGGTTTGTAATAGGCCAGCGCTGCATCTTCGCTCATGGCTGCTTCGAGTTTTGCGTCATCCAGACGATTAAGCTCAAGGATAAAAAACAATAGATGAGAGCCAGCAGTCGTCATTTGCTCCTGCGTGTCGCCATACAATTTTGTAAATTCAGGATTGGTCGTTTCGCCCGCATAAAGCAGGCTCGCATAAGACATGATTTTACCAATGCGCTCTTCCAACAGCTCGTATTCGGCAATCGCCATTGCAAGATCGTGTGGGCTTCTTTCCATTGTGGAGGCAAGTTTGCCCGAATATCTGGATTCAAATAGCTTTGTTTTTTGCGCGCAATATTCGAGATCTGCTAGAAATTCCGGGCTTTCGGGACCAGGATAAAGATCAGTCAATATCCATACCGGCAGATCACCCAGATTAGCAGCGTTTGATGTTGCTTGCATGGTAGTATTCAACTGTTTGTTTGAAGTTTGATCTTGCGGCATAGGTTCCTCACGTTTTCCGATTTTCCGGCTGAGCCTGATTTTGGCTCTAATTTATAGGTGTTCGCAATCTTATTTCCATAACATTAACCCTTTCCCTTAAGCCGGTTTTCAACATCGCCTGTTAAAGCAGGACACTAAAGGGAAAAGGCGAGCTTGTTATTACACGGTCTCGCATGGGGAAACATATGCAAAATACAGTCCTAGTAGTTGATGATGAACCGGTCCAACGTCGTTTACTTGATGCCACGCTTCAAAAGCTGGGTTATGCGGTCCATTGCGTCGAAAGTGGTGCGAAAGCAATAGACTTGCTTACTGGTAATAGTGGTGACGACATAAAGGCAGTCCTGCTTGATCTTATGATGCCTGAGATGGACGGCATTGCTGTTCTCGAAACCATGCAACGACAGGGCCTGATGCGTCCAGTTATAGTGCAAACCGCCCAAGGTGGTGTAGAAACTGCGGTTACTGCTATGCGTGCTGGCGCAGTAGATTTTGTGGTTAAACCTGCTGCACCGCAGCGTCTTAAAACCTCACTGGAAAATGCGCTTAAGGCAGACGCCCTGCGCGTTGAGGTTAAGGGCAAGAAAAAGAAAAGCAAAAAGAACGCTCGCGACTATGACATCGTTTCTGCAAGTCAGAATATGGAAGAAGTTAAGACGATTGCCAAAAAGGCTGCGAAGTCCAATATTCCCGTCATGATTGGCGGAGAATCTGGTACCGGTAAAGAGCTGATCGCCAGAACAATACAAGGCATGAGTGACCGGGCTTCTAGCAATCTGGTTATTGTCAATTGTGGCGCGTTGCCGGAAAATTTGGCTGAAAGTATATTATTTGGCCATGAAAAAGGTTCGTTTACCGGTGCAAGCGAAAAACATGTTGGTAAGTTCCGGGAGGCAGACGGAGGAACGCTGTTTCTTGATGAAGTTGGTGAACTACCTGCTGATATTCAGGTCAAATTGCTACGCGCCCTTCAAGAAGGTGAAATTGACCCTGTAGGCGCTGCCAAATCGGTCAAAGTTGATGTCCGGATCATTTCTGCGACAAATCGCGATCTGCTTTCTGATGTTAAGGAAGGAAAATTCCGGGAAGACTTATATTACCGGTTGAACGTCCTGCCATTGAATTTACCGCCGTTGCGGGAGCGTAAAGAAGATATTCCAGCACTGGTGGAGCATTTTTTAAAGCGGCTCGCTGCCAGAGAGAAACGAAAATCAGTGCTTTCGATTGATAGAAAAGCCCTGTCCATGCTTTCCAATTATGACTGGCCCGGCAATATACGTCAGCTGGAAAACGCTATGTTTCGTGCGATCATTCTGTGTGAGGGAGATACTATCGGCATAGATGAATTCCCGCAGATTGCTATGGAAATGGACCCAAGCGCGCTTTCTGTTACACCGTCTATTGAAACGCCAGACGGTCTTGATTTGGTAGAAGAGCTAGTTGCTGTGGGTGTGATTTCTGAAAGTGCAGTTGTCGGCGGCTCAAATACGCTAAATCTTTTAAGTCGTGATGGTGAGGTATTGCCACTTCATGAGCTGGAAAAACACATCATGCAATTTGCGCTCAACCACCATGATGGAAAAATGTCTAAAGTTGCCAAGTGTTTGGGTATTGGTCGTTCAACGCTATATCGCAAGCTTCAGGCCTATGGATTAGAAATAGACGAAAACGCCTAGGGAACCTTCCCTGGGCTACCAATAAGTTACTCTGCTGAGCGGAAGAATTTCCAACCCATCCCAATCTGCTACCAGACCTATGCCTACCGCAACTGTTATGCGAAGCAGTTTAGCCGCGGTATTCGTCAAAAAGTTTCAATACATTGAGCTTTGCAAAATGTGATTTTGCTTCAACGCGGGAGGTGGTAAAACTCGCGCGTTAACAGTTTGTTAGGCATAAGCTTTCTGGTGGCGTTTTTCGCCATGCTTCCACCGTAATTTCCACTATTATCCACCGGCAGGTTCGGGCAATGGTTATTTATTTATTTTCAGGGGCTTCTGCCCTATCTTTTTGGTTAATAATTATTAACCATAACCAGTGATGGTGCGGTAGGCACACAGTAGGAGCCAGGAAATTGGTCAAGCACATAGGCTAAGGGACATTGAACGGAAATTCCAAGACACGGCTGTTACGCAAAGGGCAGGCACTTTTTGTGCTTTTGCTTTGTGCGTTCTTTTTGCAAGTGTCTGCGGCATCTGTTGCAAGTGCGGAAACCAGAACTCTTAAACTGTATTTTCTTCATACCGGTGAGAAGGCCGAGATAACATTTAAACGCAACGGCAAATACATTAGTAGCGGCCTACGTAAAATTAATCGCTTTCTGAGGGACTGGCGGCGTAACGAACCTACCAAAATGGATCCCCGTCTTTTAGATCTGGTTTGGGAAATCTACAAAGAAACCGGGTCGCGCAAACATATTCATGTAATTTCTGCCTATCGATCCCCTGCAACGAACAAGCTTTTACGCAAGCGTGGCAGAGGTGTCGCCAAAAAGAGCCAGCATACCCTGGGAAAGGCATTGGATTTTTTCATTCCTGGGGTTTCATTGCGCAAGCTGCGTAATATAGGCCTCAAAAAAGGCCTTGGTGGCGTTGGCTTTTATCCCAAATCTGGGTCTCCATTTGTGCACATGGACACTGGACGTGTTCGTCACTGGCCGAAAATGTCGCGAAGGGAACTCGCGCGGGTTTTCCCAAAGGGCAAGACCTTGCACGTACCTTCAGATGGCAAACCTTTGCCGCGTTATAATCAAGCCAAAGCAGAATATGAGCGGAAGATTTCTGGTCGAGACCGAATTGTTGTCGCTAAAGCAGAAGAGATTGAAAAGAAACCAGGCTTTTTTGCTAAACTCCTCGGGCGAGGTGGAGAAGAAGAGGATGACGTTAGTGCGGTTTCAGCGCCAAAGCCGGTGGTAACCACCACCGCAGCGCCGAAAGCAACACCCCCGCCAGCAACACCAGAAAGCATTATTGCATCTTTAAGTTCGTCAGCAGTGCCAGTTCCGTTTGCCGCACCACGAGTTACGGTTTCACCGACTTTAGCAGAAGCTGAAATACCAACAGATACAGATTTGCAGCCAATCGAGGAAGAAACATCTGAAATCCAGATCGCTGCTGCTATTCCGATACGCGCACCAAGGTCTGAATTGGTAGCAGAGCCTTTTGCTGTTGCAGATCAGGATGTACCGGTACCTGGTGAAGCTGTTGATCCGATCGACAAGCCACAGATCCAATCTCCAATTGTCACCGCTGCATTGTCGCCGGTGGAAATTGAGGATTTGCGTCGTAAAGTATATTCGGCAATCGCAACAGGCCGTGAAGACGTTCCGAGCGTTTCTGAAAACAGAACTGACCCGTTTGAAGAAGAATTAGTCATTGCCCGTGTTGATGATGCTGGTGAGCCACAAGCAGGTGGCAGCAATAAGCTGAGTATTCTGCCGACTGCGAACCCGCGGGTAAATGCAATCGAGGCAATTGAGACCCAGGTGGCAACTCCCGATCCAATTGAAACCGGAACACGCACAACAGATGAGATTGCTGTCCCGCGTACAAGTCCAAGAGAGATCGAACAGATTATTACCGCGTTACCGCTTGAGCCGGATGTGAAAACGACTGGTGACATTGCGCTTCCCGTACGAAATCCACTGCCGCGTGTTGCTGAGAGCGTTATCGCTTCAAATGACAATGCCGATGTGCCGGTGCCATTGCCTGCGGCCCGTCAGATTTTGGTGGCCAGCGCAGATCCAGTCGCAGACAGATCAAATGACAGATCAACTCGAACCCAATCGACTTCTAATTCTCTTAATCAGCTTGAGGGTTTGAAAAGCGCTGACTTAAATAATGGTAAAGTTGGCAAATGGGCATTTGCCACCAATGCTTCGATCTCAGAAATAGCTGAGATTAATCCGCCTGCCTATGCGCGGAATATAATTCGAGAACGCCCGTCAACGGTTCTTACTGAAGGTTTCAATCCCAATAATTGGAGCCTGCGAACAGACCGGTTCAGCGGGAGTTCACTGGAATTTTTAAACTTTACTCGATTTAACTAGATACGGAAACTAAGCGGTAGATTCTGGTGGATCGATGTCTGGTAACATGCCTAGCGCTTGCAGGTATAGATCGCGGACCGCGTCCTGTTCTTGGCGTTCTGTCAGATCCTGTTTGCGAAGTCTGACTACCTGGCGCAACACTTTTACATCAAAGCCATTGGCCTTTGCCTCTGCATAAATGTCCCTGATGTCGTCAGTGATTGCCTTTTTCTCTTCTTCCAGTCGCTCTATACGTTCAACGACTGACCGAAGTTGTTCGCGTGCATGTAATGCATCAACCATGCTGTTTTTTCCTCCGCCGCATATATCAATTAGTGACTATCGTTCTGTTTAAACTTGGATGCCTGTTCAGGCGTTGCTTCAGTTTGGTGTTTTTGTTTCCATTCATCGTAAGGCATGCCATAGACGATTTCTCGCGCCTGTGATTTGTCCATTGCGATGTCTTTTTCTTTCGCTGCATCCATATACCAGTTGGAAAGGCAATTGCGGCAAAATCCTGAAAGGTTCATCAAGTCAATATTTTGGACATCGGTTCGATTTCGCAAATGCTGAACGAGCCTGCGAAACGCGGCTGCTTCCAGTTCGATTTGGGTTTGATCATCCATGACATCTATTCCTGATTGGTAACTATACTTCGGACATAGGTTGGGCTCCGGGATAACGCAACGGCAAAATCTTTTTGATGCGCGAATTTTATATTCATGCAACACAATACCATGTCTTTTATTCAGGCTTTTGCTGCCTTGCTTATTGGCGGTATTATCATGGGGTTTTCCCCGGTTTTGGTTCGTGAGGCTGATGTAGGGCCGTTTGCGAGCGCTTTCTGGCGGGTCGCTTTTGCCTTGCCGTTACTCTACCTTTGGGCCAGCTTTGAAACCGCGACAAGCACCTGGCGGGTAAAGTTTTCAAACCCTGCAATTCTTGCCGGTTTCTGTTTCGCAGGTGATCTTGTTTTCTGGCATTTGGCTATTCTCAACACAACGATGGCCAACGCAACTTTCATGGTTTGCCTTGCACCGGTTTGGGTCGCCTGTTTTTCCGGTATAGGACTTGGAGAAAAGCCGGACCGCAATGCTATTATTGGCCTATTTGTGTGCTTGCTCGGGCTGGCATTGTTGTTAATTTCCAGTTTTCAGATCGACACTTCCCGCCTTTTGGGGGATGTGTACGGGCTTATTACGTCGCTGTTTCTGGGGTCTTATTTTATGGTCATGCGCGTGGGTCGGCGGACACTGCCAAGCGGTCAATTGTTTTTGAGTTCTACGCTTGTCACAACGGTATGTCTTTTCCTTGTAGCGATTATCATGGGCGGAAGGCTCATTCCATCCTCAGGCGAGGGGTGGGCTACATTGGCCGCACTTGGGTTGTTTACCCATGCAGGAGGGCAGGGGCTTGTTACGCTTGCATTAGGTGCCCTAACAGCGATGTTTTCCTCGTTGGTAATTTTTATCGAAGCAGTAACGGCGGCTTTTTTTGGATGGTTGATTTTCAATGAGCATATGGAACCTTTGCAATGGCTTGGCTGCGGTTTTGTCCTTGCTGGTGTGTGGATCTCTCGACCGAAGTAAAATTAGCGGTTATTGACATCAAATTGCCACTGGGCGATGAAATTCCTTAGAGATAACCAAACAGATTCGCTTTAAGCACCATGTCCATTCGCATACTATCGCTGGTTTTGATCACATCCATTGCGTCCTTATTGCCAATTGGTGGGGTTTTGCCAGCTAAGGCGGACTTTCGTATCTGCAATGATACCAAAAGCCTTGTGGGTGCTGCGCTTGGTTATCGCGAGGAAGGTACCTGGATTTCTGAAGGTTGGTTTCAAGTGCCTTCCGAGAGCTGTAGCTCGTTGATTGAAGGTGATCTTTCATCGCAATATTATTATATTTATGCAGAAGATGCTGATCGCGGCGGCCAGTGGCGCGGCGAAGTTTTTCTGTGCACCAGCGACCGTGAGTTCAAGATTGAAGGTGTGGAAGACTGCTTTCAACGTGGACACCTGAAAACCGGTTTCTTCGAAATCGATACTGGAAATCGGGCTAGTTGGATGGTACGACTAACTGAACAGTCCAAATCTGCACCGGAATAATCGCGACCGCGATGAATTTAACCCGTCGAACTAAAATTTTAGCTACGCTTGGTCCTGCCAGCTCATCGCCAGAAATGATTGCGAAGCTTCATGAGGCAGGGGCAGATCTATTTCGCATAAATATGAGCCATTCTTCGCATGATTTGTTGCGGGAACTGGTCAGATCAATTCGCGATGTTGAAGAAGAAACCGGAAGACCGATTGGTATCTTGGCAGATTTACAGGGTCCAAAGCTGAGACTGGGCGAGTTTAAAGGCGATAGTATTGAAGTTGAGCCGGGCGATCAGATAACCCTTGATCTTGATAAGAAGCCTGGCACGAAAAAGCGCGTCCACCTACCCCATCCAGAAATTCTGAGGGCGCTTTCTGCGGATGACCGAATACTCGTCGATGATGGTAAGGTGCAACTCAAGGTTCTGGAAGCCTCACCGGAAAAAGCAGTGACGGAGATTGTAGTCGGAACAAGCCTCTCCAGTCGCAAAGGTGTTAGCCTGCCGGACACGGACCTTCCTCTAAGTTCACTTACTGAGAAAGACCGCCGTGATCTGGATGCAGCGCTTGCTGCAGACGTGGACTGGGTGGCTGTCTCGTTTGTTCAAAGGCCGGAAGATGTTGCAGAAGTGCGTAAGATCGCCAAAGGGCGCGTTGGGGTTTTATCGAAAATTGAAAAACCGCAGGCCTTGAAGCATCTCGATGATATTATCGAGCTTTCAGATGCAATTATGGTCGCGCGCGGCGATCTTGGTGTTGAATTGCCGATTGAACAATTGCCTGGCATTCAAAAGCAGATGACGCGGGCATGCCGTCGGGCCGGTAAACCGGTAGTGGTTGCAACACAGATGCTGGAATCTATGATTTCTTCACCTTTTCCAACACGTGCAGAAGTATCTGATGTTGGAACAGCGGTCTTTGAGGGGGCTGATGCGATCATGCTGTCGGCCGAATCGGCGGTTGGTGACTATCCGGTTGAAGCAATTTCAATGATGGCCCGGATTGCTTGTGAGATTGAACAGGATCCGACCTATCCCGGTATCATTAATGCGCAAAGAGGCGAGCCAGAACCAACCGGTGCGGATGCTATTTCACTTGCTGCCCGCCAAATTGCGGAAACCCTGAACCTGGCAGCAATTATTTGTTATACAGCATCCGGCACCACCGGCTTGCGGGCTGCCCGTGAGCGACCGCAAATTCCGATTCTTGCGCTTTCTCCTGTGCTTAAAACAGCACGTAGACTAGCAATCGTATGGGGTACGCGCTGCATTGTTACCGGTGATGCGTTGGACCTTGATGATATGGTAGATCGTGCGTGCCGGATTGCAGCGCAACAGAAATATGCAAAGCCGGGTGACCGGGTTATTATGACGGCCGGTGTGCCTTTGAGAACCCCCGGTGCAACTAATATGTTGCGTATTGCATTTGTAGGCAGTGACGGGCGAAGCGGCGTTTAATAGAAAAATTATACCTGACTAAACTGAAGTTTTGCCAATTCGGCATAAATTCCGCTTCTTTTTTGCAGGCTTTTATGAGTGCCTTCTTCGGCAATTGTTCCCTGATCCATGACAATAATCCGGTCCGCCTTCAAGATGGTTGCCAGCCGATGTGCCACGATCAATGTCGTTCGGTTCTGCATCAGTTTTTCCAATGCGTCCTGAACCAGTTTTTCACTTTGACCATCCAGCGCGCTGGTTGCCTCATCCAACAGCAATATAGGGGCATCTTTCAAGATCGCCCGGGCGATTGCCATGCGTTGACGTTGACCGCCTGAAAGGGTCACCCCACGCTCTCCCAATTGAGTATCATACCCGGCCGGAAGCGCCTCGATGAACTCGTGGGCGTTGGCTGCCTTTGCAGCTTCTATAACATCACTTTGGGAAGCCCTCGGACTGCCATAAGAGATATTGTCTGAAGCGGAAGTTGCAAATATCGTCGTCTCTTGTGGCACATAAGCTATGTGCTTGCGAAAGGCTTCTGGATCAAGATCTCGGATATTATACCCATCCAGTTTTATTGCTCCTTTGTCAGGATCATAAAACCGCAGCAGAAGTGTCAGCAACGTGCTTTTACCTGCGCCGGACTGTCCTACGATTGCAACCGTTTCACCTGACTTCACTGCCAGTGAAAACTCTTTGAGCACCTGTTCCTCTGGCCTGGTCGGATACGCGAACGTAACCTGATCAAAATTGATATCACCGTTTATCTCTGACGGTAGTTGTAATGGATTATCCGGTGGAAGTATCGCCGGTTTGGTTTCCAGCAGTTCAATCAGCCTTTCGGCTGAACCGGCTGCTTGTGATAATTCTCCCCAGACTTCGGAAAGGGCTGCCAGGGCACCGGCTGCAAATACCGCATAAAGCAGAAACTGGCTTAAGGTTCCTGCCGTCATTGAGCCAGTCAAAACATCATTGGCACCGATCCAGAGCACACCGACCACGCTTGAGAAAATCAAAAAGATTGCGAAACCGGTAAGCATCGACCGGGTACGGATGGCTTTTGCGGCGGCATCAAATGCGAAGTCAACCGCATTGGCGAAGC
>JBCCBE010000108.1:0-9163 GCA_039814425.1 Pseudomonadota bacterium | reverse complement strand
TCAATCAAAAATTGATGTATGATTGGTTTCGGGCCTTTTTCATAAAACAAGCAAACTAGAGCGCTTAAGCTGTTCACCCAGAATTAGAATTTTCAAAATCGCGTACGAAAACGGACCAAATTCACTCTATGAAAAGTTCTTTTATATTGAACAATCAATCCTTTATATAGATTGATGGCTCCCGGGGCCTGAAGCTTATTTACTTAGTTGGAGTTAGCTTCAGACAGCTGGTTGCGTGCCTGAATTTGCCCAGATGCGAAATTGAACGCTGAATTATCATCACCTATAGTTAACGTTGGTTCGCAAACAGGCGCACAAGCAAGTGTTTCACGGCTATTACGACGATAAATTCGCACAGTGTTTGTTTCCTGTCCGCGCACCACTACTTTTTGATCCACTACAGCGTCGCCTTTGGAATCCAAAACGATTAGATTTGTAACGCCAAAAGAGCGACCTGTCAGAACCAAAGTCTGTTCATCTTCAATGGTTGCATCCACGATCGCTGGGTTACCCACGATGATGGTTGCCGCTGGGCGTGATACCCGAAATACTTTCGCCTGATCGACGGTTACAATAACGGAATTATTGGCCCCACTTCCGCTTGCTAAAGTCGTATTAGTGGCAAAACCGATACAAGCAAGAATTGCCAAGATCGCCGCAGCAAAGAGGTTCTTCATAATTCACTCCAATATTTAACGGTATAATCGCCAATTTTGGTGAATGAAGCCTTAATAAACCAAACATTAATGAACTTAGAGACTGGTTTTACGGTGCAGCTTTTCGACAGGATGGCTGCCGAAAAGCTGATTCCGGAAAAATCATGACGCGATCAAACGGTCTTTTGCTGCGTGATACTCTGTAACTAAACGGTCTGCCAGTTCCTGGGTGGATGTAACTGCTTTAATAGCGCCAATGCCTTGCCCGCTTCCCCAGATATCCTTCCATGCTTTGGCATCGGTATTGCCTCCGGAGGCAAAATCCATTGCAGACGGATCGCTTTCCGGCAGATTATCCGGGTCCATTCCAGCGCGCTCGATCGAAGGTTTCAGGTAATTTCCATGAACACCGGTAAAAAGATTAGTGTAGACAATGTCTTTTGCACTGTAATCTACGATCGCCTGTTTGTATTCTTCCATCGCACGTGCTTCATGCGTGGCGATAAAGGGTGAACCGATATAAGCCATGTCTGCGCCCATAGCTTGGGCTGCAAGCACGGCGCCGCCATTTGCGATCGAGCCAGAAAGTAACAAAGGCCCATCAAACCATTCACGGATTTCCTGGATTAGCGCAAAAGGAGAAAGCGTACCTGCATGGCCACCAGCACCGGTTGCCACGGCAATTAGGCCATCTGCGCCTTTGCGTATCGCGGAATTTGCATGACGGTTGTTGATAATATCATGCAACACAATCCCACCATAGGAGTGGACCGCTTCGTTTACCTCTGGAACAGCACCAAGAGATGTTATTACGATTGGCACCTTATACTTCACACACATCTTCAGATCATGTTCCAGCCGGTTGTTGGATGTATGGACGATCTGATTGACTGCAAACGGTGCTACAATTGCCTCTGGGTTAGCAGCTTTATAAGAAGCAAGTTCTTCGGTGATTTCCGCCAGCCACTCATCAAGTTGTTCTGCCGGGCGTGCATTTAAGGCAGGAAATGAACCAACCACCCCGGCTTTACACTGAGCCAACACAAGTTCTGGATGTGAAATAATAAATAGCGGCGCTCCGATTACCGGGATCCGAAGATTATTCTTTAGACTTTCTGGAATTGCCACTGGCTTGCTCCTAAATTCTTACGTATACGTAAAAATCGGGTTTATGCGGTTTTTCATTTACCTGCAATGGTTTCTGTAAAACTTAAATGAAAATTTTGATTTTTTTGATGTAGTTTGACACATTGATATTCTTGCAACTTAGGTTTAAACGGCGCATTACGTTGCGTGAGGATGCTTATGTGGGCAAATGGAAAAACCCGCCATGTTGGTGAATTGAATGGCTGATTTTGAAACGATGATACGTGGGGCATTGTCCACAAAAGATGCTTCAGTACGCGCAGTGCGTTTGAGCGTATACCAGTCTTCCCGCAAAGCTCTGATGCGGCTAATTGAAAACAATCGATCTCTTACTGTGGAAGCGGCCTTACAACGGCAGAATGATCTTGAAATTGCGATTGGTCGTATTGAGCAGGAATTTTCAGTCGTATTCGAGCCGGCGCCAAGCCCTGCACAACCTCACGTGCCAGAGCCTCCAGTGCAGCCGCAAACAATCCAAAAACCAACGGTGCATGACCCTTTAGATTCTTTCAACCAATCTGCTGATTTTTCCGCGCAGGCAGAGCTGCAGGCACCTACAGTCGAAGCCCCTGTAAGTCCGCCAGTGGAAGACCCGTTTAGCGAGTTGAAAGAAATATTGTCTACAGACGGGTATGGTCCTGAGGTAACAAACGATCTTGCTACGCCGGTTCAACAAATTAAGGAACCAGTGGTTGATGTAAATCCACAGCCAGTCCCACAATCAGTCTCACAGCCGGTAACGCCAAGTTCTCCCCAAGTTTTACCGCAAACGCAAGCGCAGGTTCGCCCAATACAACAAAGCCAACCGATCGAGCCAGCTCCGATAATTGCCCGATCACCCCAGCCTGCTGAACCCCTTCCGCCACTCGGCTCGCCATCCTCAGCCGATGAGTTTGAATTCTCTGAAACAGAGAACCTGCCCCTAGAATTTTCCCGGCGCCGGAAATTCCAAAAGCGTTTGATGACTACACTCGGCATTCTGATCATTCTTGTTTTGTGCGCATGGGCAGCATTTTATCTATACAATGCATTGTTGAATGGGACCTTGCTATCAAACTCAGGCCCAAGCGATGAACTCCTCGCAGACACCAGTAATGGTGGCCCTGGTGACTATCTTACAATCGTCGAACCCGGGGATTTGTCTGCTTTGATCACCGCAGGCAGGGGACAGGCGCAGATCGTTGATGAGCTCAACACGAGCATGATACGGCTTGTCTCGGTGCGTGATGAAAATAATCGTAGTGAAGGCGCAAAACCGATTTTGATGAAGTTGCGCCCGGGCATTCTGGAACAGATATCCGGAAAGAATGTCACATTTGAAATCTATGCGAAATCCGGCACCTCTGGCCCAGCCCAATTTACGATTACATGCCTCTTCAAAAATTCCGGAAATTGTGGCCGAAAACGTTTCCGTGTCGGAATTCAGCCGGAAGCTTCGATCTTCGCTGTTGAATTTAAAAACATCACGAATACGAACCAAAATATTTTCATAGCGATAAATACCGATACCACGAGAAATGCTACTGTTACCGGGCGCGGTGATGTTTTGGATGTGATCTACGCCCGCCTGCGCGTAAACTAGCCCTCGGCTAATTTTCGTTTAGATCCCGACCCGGCAGGCCATTTCTAATATCATTCTACTCACGGGCAGTTTTGAAGAATGCCGCGCCATGCCCAAGAACCTGATTGTCGATCTCGCCAATGGCTTTCGCATCTTTGCCTGCATAATCTATATTTGAAAGTATGTGACGTATCGTATTTAGCCTGGCGCGCCGCTTGTCATTGGACCGCACAATTGTCCAGGGTGCAAAATCAGTATGGGTTGCGTCCATCATAATGTTTCTTGCTTTTGTATAATCATCCCATTTTCCAAGCGCCTTGACATCGATAGGCGACAGCTTCCAGCTTTTCATCGGGTTTTGTCTGCGATCATGAAAGCGTTTGATCTGCATTTCCTGTCCAACGTTCAACCAGAACTTGAAAAGATGAATTCCTTCATCAGTAAGCATTGATTCAAATCTGGGGGCTTCGACCAGAAACTTCTCGCGCTCCTCTGGCTTACAGAACCCCATAACGATTTCCACCCCTGCACGATTGTACCAGGAGCGATCAAAGATCACGATCTCCCCATCCGTTGGCAGATGCGAAACATAGCGCTGGAAATACCATTGACCCTGTTCCCGATCTGAAGGTTTGGATAGGGCAATTGTTCTTGCATGTCGGGGGTTGAGATATTGGGTTGTAACCCGAATGGTGCCGCTTTTTCCAGCCGTATCGCGACCCTCAAAAACAATCACGATCCGTTCTCCGCTTTGCTGCAGCCATGCCTGCATCTTCACCAGTTCATATTGCAGAATCTCAAGCTCTTCTTCATACTTGATACGTTTGAGCTTCTTGGCATAAGGATAATTGCCACTTGAGAATGTGCTGTCTTCAATAATCTGCGGCAGACTGTTGTCATCAAGATCAAACACAATCTCTTGGTTATCAATATTTATCCGTGCTTCAGGGATGTCTTTCATGAATTAGTCTCTATTATCTGTCGAACATGGTATGGCAGTAGTTGTACGTATCTTAAAACACATCAAAACGCCATTGCCGGATTATTAAGTTGAAATGAAGTTTGACGTGAGCCATGGACGATAGAATTCAGACTGAAACCAAGGAAAACAGCTTCAATAAAAGTGCAATTGTTTATCCCGCAGTTGCAGCGGTCGCAATTGTTGCACTGATAATGCGCCCGGACCAGTTCATCCCAATTATCTTTTTATTTGCGCTTGGTATTGCAATTCTGTTTCTTGCCCTGCGAACAACTGCTGTAAGTCAAGCCGTCAAGCCGCGAAATTTGAACGTCGACCCGTCTGCAGATATTCATCATCGGTTTATTGACGCGTTGCAGTTTCCGGTATTTCTGTTGAACGCAGAAGCAAGGGTCAATTATCTCAATCAAAAAGCAGCCACAGATTTTGGGGCGATTCGCTTAGGAGACCGCATAACGGTTCGTTTTCGGCAACCCTCTTTAAAGGAAACGATCGAAAAAGCGATTGCCCAAAATCGGTCAAACACGACTATTTACAATGAGCCTGTGCCGGATGATCGCTGGTATTCAGTTGAGATTTCTCCTTTGGTTAGACCCGTTGCGAATTCTACCAAAGACAATCCTCTGTTCGTACTGGCGTTTCATGATCAGACAGAAGCGCGCCGGATTGATCAGATGCGTTCGGATTTTATCGCCAATGCAAGCCATGAACTTCGTACTCCGTTAGCTTCCCTTCTTGGTTATATTGAAACGATCCGCGGGTCAGCCAAGAATGATGAAGCAGCGCGTGATCGGTTTACACAAGTGATGCTGGATCAGGCCGAGCGCATGACCCGTTTGGTCAATGACCTCTTGTCCCTCAGCCGAATTGAAATGAAAGCCCATGTAAAGCCGGACGATACGGTTGATCTTGCTGAAATACTCAAAACAGTAACAAAATCATTGGGCGGCCTATCGGATCAAATGGGTGTTAAAATTAAACTGGAACTGGACAAGCCTGCCTTTGTAATCGGTGACCGCGATGAACTCATTCAGGTATTCGAGAACCTGGTAGAAAATGCCTGTAAATACGGCCAGGACGGGAAACAAGTCATCGTAAAATTAACAAAGAAGGCTTCGGATAGTAACGATCAGGCAATCGTAAGCGTACGTGATTTCGGGCCTGGTATCGCAATAGAGCATCAACAGCGCATCACTGAGCGGTTTTACAGGGTTGACGTGGCCCGCAGTCGAGAGAAGCAAGGTACCGGGCTAGGGCTTGCAATTGTTAAACACATTCTCAACCGCCATGGCACACGTCTGAACGTAGAATCCCAGCCTGGTGATGGTGCAGAATTCAGCATCAGGTTCGGGTTAGTAGAGAATATTGGATAATCCGGAATAGTTGTTGTATTTCATATATATATAGTGTCATAAAAGCGATGCTTTGAATCAATATAAAACCAGTGATGATGCCGATTTCATCCCTGCCCAGATGATAACAAATATCGCATGGGTTTGAGGTTAAACCTAATTTTAATCATAGCTGGAGTTACCCTATGAAAATTGCTAAAATTGCAAGCCTTGTTGGTAGTGTTGCGTTGATCGCTGCTGCTAGCGTTGGTTCAGCCCTTGCCCGTGATCAAGTCCAGATCGTTGGTTCTTCGACCGTTTTTCCATTCTCAACTGCAGTTGCAGAACAGTTTGGTCAAAAAACTTCATTCAAAACACCAGTTGTTGAATCGACCGGTTCAGGCGGCGGCATGAAACTCTTTTGTGCTGGCGTTGGGGAAAACACACCTGACATCACAAACGCTTCGCGCCGCATTAAAGAGTCCGAATTCAAACTTTGCGCAGCCAATGGTGTTACTCCGGTAGAAGTTAAAATTGGCTTTGATGGTATTGTAATGGCTAACTCGAAATCCGGTCCGGAATTGAACATCACCCGCCAGCAAATTTTTCTGGCCCTTGCAAAAGAAATTCCAGGTGCTGATGGCAAGATGATCTCAAATCCAAATAAAATGTGGTCAGACGTAGACCCATCTTTGCCAAACATTAAAATTGAAGTGCTTGGCCCTCCGCCAACGTCCGGTACCCGCGATGCGTTTGCTGAAATCGCTCTTGAAGGCGGCGCAAAGAAAATTGAGGTACTTGCCGCACTTCGCAAAGAAGACAAAAAGGCTTTCAAGAAAATTGCACACGCAGTCCGCGAAGATGGTGTATATATTGAAGCAGGAGAAAACGACAACCTGATCATCCAGAAGCTTGAAGCTAATCCAAGTGCGTTCGGAGTTTTCGGTTTCTCATTCCTCGACCAGAATGCGGACAAAGTTAAAGGTGCTAACGTAAACGGTACCGCACCTGAATTTGATAATATCGCAGTAGGCGATTACCCAATCTCTCGCTCTTTGTTCTTCTACGTGAAAAAAGAGCACGTTGGCGTCATTCCAGGAATTGAAGAATTCGTGGCAGAATTTACCGCAGAAAGTACTTGGGGTGTTGATGGATATCTTTCAGACAAGGGTTTGATCCCGCTTTCTGACGCAGACCGTCAAGCCGGTGCAGAATCAGCTAAGACAATGGCTCCATTGTCCATGTGATTGGAATTCTAACCCCGCTTCCGAGCGGGGTTTTTCTTATTGAAAATATAGCTAAAGCGCAAACGCTGAGGCAGGCGTAACATTATAGGCGCTTTTGGGTGCCGACATAAATCAGAGTTGATGTTATGCCGGAATGGTTTGAAAAGACAAAATTACGGGGCAATTTGAGTGAACGAAGGTTCGAAAAAATTCCTCTGAAAATTATAAGCCCAATTGCAAAACGGGCATAAAGAGAAGCCTGGCAGATCCTGTGGCTTCAAATTGGGTGGCTGAGTAATGACGTCTTATTTAGTGCTAGCTTTGATTCTGGTCGCAACCATTGCATTTGTTACCGGCCGTTCGCGCGCCGTAGTAGTTGCAGGCGCAAACATTTCGTCGCTTCACTCAAGGCCAACTTATCATGGAACCTATCTAGCGATTTTCGCAGTTTTCCCAAGTGTCGTTTTGCTTGTTTTATGGAATATGTTTTCAGGCCAGGTTTTTGAAAGCCTGATCCGCGGTCAGTTTGCTGAAACTCTTTCCAAGTTAGAAGCGCCTCAGATTCAGGCATTTCTGCGTGATGTACGCGCCATGGCCCAGCAGTCAGGCGAGACAGGCAGCCAAATCATCACCAGCACAAAGGGTGATTTAAAGCTGGCTGCAGAGCAAGCCGCACAATCCTATTCATCGATTTTATTAACCAGCAACACGATCCTTTTGTTTCTGGTCGCTGCGTTGGTAGGGATTGGTCTCTTTTATGCGTATTTCAAAATCCAGCCTGCCAAACGTTCTCGTCATTTTGTAGAGCGATTTGTGATGGGAGTGCTGATTGCCTGTTCTGCGGTTGCCATTCTTACGACAATCGGGATCGTTTTTTCCCTTCTGTTTGAATCGATACGGTTTTTCCAAAAAGTACCGTTTTACGATTTTCTTTTTGGATATCACTGGTCGCCGCAAAGCGCTTTTGAAGGAGCAGGCCGTGAAGCGCTCGTCACGGATCATTCGAGAATTTTTGGCGCCATTCCCCTATTCGCTGGTACGTTTTTGATTACCTTCATAGCAATTTCTGTTGCTGCGCCACTTGGATTGATGTCTGCGATTTACATGTCCGATTATGCAAGTCTGGGATTTCGCGCTTTTGCAAAACCAATCCTTGAAGTGCTAGCAGGAATCCCAACTGTTGTTTATGGATTTTTTGCAGCCTTGACCGTTGCGCCAGCTATTAGGGGCTGGGGTGAGTCTATCGGGCTTTCGGTATCCTCAGAATCTGCATTAGCAGCTGGGCTTGTAATGGGCATCATGATTATCCCGTTTGTTTTATCACTATCTGATGATGTGATCAATTCAGTGCCGCAATCCCTGCGTGATGGTTCTTATGCAATTGGCGCAACGAAATCTGAAACTATTCGGAAGGTTGTCTTGCCTGCCGCCTTGCCGGGGATCGTGTCTGCGCTTCTACTGGCGATATCGCGCGCAGTAGGAGAAACCATGATCGTTGTTATGGCTGCGGGGCTTGCTGCAAACCTCACGATCAATCCCTTAGAGGCCGTGACAACTGTAACGGTGCAGATAGTGACCTTGCTGGTAGGAGATCAGGAATTTGAAAGTGCAAAGACATTGGCTGCGTTTGCCCTCGGCCTGGTGTTGTTTGTGATTACCTTATGTCTCAATGTTATCGCCTTGCGGGTGGTTCAAAAATATCGGGAACAATATGACTGATACTGCTGCGAAATTGGATAGACCTATTCCGTCATCTGCTGGTTCTGATCGCCGAAGTGCTTTGGTGAAGCGCCGCTATCGTGCGGAAATCTGGTTCAAATATACCGGTCTTGGTGCTGTCCTCGTGTCTGTCGCATTCCTTGTATTTTTGTTGTTCACTATTGTTTCTGGAGGGCTTCCGGCATTTACCTATCACTATATGAACCTGTCCGTAGACCTTTCCCAGGTTGACCCTCAAGCGCCTGAAAAAAGCGATTATGATGGCCCGGTCCGTAGTGGCATATCTCAGGCATTACCCTTTCTTGAAGGTCGCAAAGGACGTCGTCTTGCACGAAGCATTGTATCTGGTGGTTCAGCAATTGAATTGCGCCGCGAGGTTATCGGCAATCCTGAACTTGCCGGTGAGGTGCGTTCCATTGGTGTCCCGGTTTCAGATTTTGCTGATCTTTATCTAAAAGGGCTGACGGCAAAGCCCACGGTATCAAACCCACAAACTGCAATTAAAGTTTCAGACAAAGCCGGTTCTGTAACAATAGATGCAGGTG